>JBBQQZ010000135.1:0-9333 GCA_038215325.1 Tepidisphaerales bacterium
CTGATCCTGCGTGAGCACGAGCCCGTAGTTGCTGGCCGGGCTGGCAAGCCAGGTTTTGACTTGGTCGGTGATGTCCAAGCTAATCCAGCGGTCGATCCCCGTGACCACGGTCGAACCCGCCAAACTTCCGAGAGTCGGCTGGTTATTCCAAGTCGCGGTCGATTCATCCCATGCGCTGGTTGCGGCGTATGCGTTGACCGTGACGAGGTTGGTTGAGCTGGGATCGGCGCTTCCGGGGTTATAGGCGTTTCGGACTTTAAGTCTCAGGTACGCCGACTCGCCAGCGTCCAAGGTTGCGCCCCCGAGATCGAACCGGATCAGCGACAACATCGTGTGGCCGGCGGAGGAGTTGGTGACTGCAATGACGTTTCCGCTGGGCGCGAGTTCCGTGCCGGGCTTGTCGGCGAACCTGCTGAACTGGTAAACGAACGTATCCTGGCTTGCCGCTTCATTCGGCTGGATTTTGGTCACTGCGCCAACCGACACCCCCGCGACCGCCACTGAGGCGGCCAGCATCTGCTTCAACATCACGGCTCCCGTGTAAGGAAAACGACTCAAAAGACACCTTCGTCTTTTGACGGCCAGCATCCTACGAAACCGCGTTCCTCAAACAAGACAACATTGTCTTTTTTATCCCGACAGATTGTCGCAGCCGTGTAAAAGCCTGCCGGCCGCGTCGTTGGACGCGGCCGGCGGGTGGGAGGGGAAGGGAGAAAATCAAAGGTGCTTGAACGCTCCGGAACGATTCTTCATTCCGGTTCCCGAACCATGTCCATGCAGCCGCACGGACATTCGGTCACGCAGATGCCGCACCCCTTGCAGTAATCCAGCTTGATCTCAAATTTGCCCGGTCCCAGTTTCTCGATCGCGTTGTCTGGGCACACGCCATAGCAGTTGTCGCACGACAGGCAGTTGCCACAACTGAGGCAGCGACGGGCTTCGTAGAGCGCGTTGGACTCGTCAAGCCCGCCGGTGGTTTCGTCGAAATTTTCGAGCCTCCGGAGCTGATTCAGCACCGGCTGCACCGATTTGGGGGCGTCGGTGTAGTACCAGGTGTTCAGCCGCTCGAACGTCGCGATCGGCTTCTTGGGCTTGGGTTCATAGACCTTGCCGTGCAGGAATGCATCGATGCACCGCGCCGCCTTCTTGCCATGCCCCACCGCGATCGCCGCCGTCCGGTTGCTGGGGACCATATCCCCGCCGGCGAAGAGGCCTTTGAAGCCGGTCATCATGTTGGCGTCGATCTCGACCACCCCGTCCTTGGCGATTTTTACGCCGGGGACGCCTTTCAGGAACTCCGATTCCGAATCCTGACCGAGCGCCAGAATGAGCGTATCGGCCTTCACCTTCTCGAACTTGCCGGTCGGCTGGGGGAAGCCCTTGTCATCCAGTTCCATCAGTTCGATTTCGATGTCGTCCTCGCCCATTTCCTTGATTGTGCTCAGCCACTGCACGCGAACGCCTTCTTCGAGGGCTTCGTTCAGTTCGCTGATATGTGCGGGCATTTTTGCCTGGTCGCGTCGATAGATGATGACGGTTTCTTCTGCGCCCAGCCGCAGCGCCGTGCGGGCGGCGTCCATGGCAGTATTGCCCCCGCCGTACACCGCAACGCGCCGGCCGACCTTGGCCTGCGCGGCCTCCGGGGCGTCGGCGGCGTCGCGGAGGAAGCCGATCGCGTCAAAAATTTTCCCGGCCTCGCGGGCGGGGATGTTCACGTGCTTGCTCTTATGCGCGCCGATTGCGAGGAAGACGGCCTGGAACTGGTTCCATTCCAGCATTTCCTGGACGCTATCGACCTTTTCGTTGACGCGGAGTTCGATGCCCATCTTGGCGAGCCGATCGATTTCGGTATCGAGCACGTCGCGCGGCAACCGGTACGCCGGGATGCCGTAACGCAACATCCCGCCGAGGCGCGGCATGGCTTCGTAGACGGTGACATGGTGTCCCATGCGGCGCAGGTGATACGCGCAGGACAACCCGCTTGGCCCGGAGCCGACGACCATGACCTTCTGGCCGGTGTTGGGACGACAGGGGACGGTCCAGCCTTCGCGGTTGGCGAGATCGCCAAGGAAGCGTTCGACGGCGTGGATGCTGACAGTCTGATCGAGCTGGCCGCGATTACAGGAATCTTCGCAGGGGTGATAGCAGATCCGCCCGTGGATCGCCGGGAGCGGATTGTTCTCCATCATCACTTCCCAGGCCTTCTGGTAGTTTCCTTCCTCCGCCCAGTACAGCCAGCGCTGGATATCATGCCCCGCCGGACACGCATGATTGCAAGGCGGGAGGTGGCTGCCGTAGATCGGGCGCTTGGTGCGCCAAGCACCGGTGAGATTGTCGCGACTGGTGTTCGGGTCGAGGGTGATGGCGAAGGGATGGTCCATAGCAATGTCCTTCTCGTGCTTCTGTTAAACGCGAAGGGGCGAAGAAGCGAAGCAGTAACCTTTGTTGTCTTCTTCGCGACTTCGCATCTTCGCGTTTAGATATTGAGCAGTTTCACTGCTTCGATATCGTCCAACTGGTACTCGCTGATATTCGCATCGGCGATCCCCTGGATTCGCGCCACCGCCGCCGGGTCGCCTTTGGCGCCGAACAGGTGGGCGAAGCGTTTCTGCATTTTTAGATAGTCATCCACGGGCACGCGCCGGCGGATCTTGCGTCGGCCGACGACTTTGCCGTATTCGGCTTCAAAGAGCGGGAACAAGCCGCTCTCGACCGCGAGTCGCGCCACCTTCAGCGTTTCGGCCGGGTCGCTGCCCCAGCCCAGCGGGCAGGGGACGTGGACGTGCAGGTATCTCGCGCCGCTGAAGCTCATCGCGCGAGTGACTTTGCGTTCCAGATCGCGCAGGTCGGCGACCGACGCGGTGGCGACGTACGGGATGCCGTGCGCCATCGCGATGCGGGGGACGTTTTTTCCGATGCCAAACTTATTGCCCGGCTGCTCGCCGACGCCGGGGGTGGTGGCGGTGGTGGCGCGGGCGGGTGTGGAGCCGGATCGCTGCACGCCGGTGTTCATGTAGGCTTCATTGTCGTAGCAGATGTAGAGCACGTCGTCGTTGCGTTCGAACATGCCCGAGAGGCAGCCGAAGCCGATATCGACGGTCGCGCCGTCGCCGCCTTGGGCGATGATGCGGATGTCCTTGCCCATGACCTTCGCCGCCGCCGCCATCCCCGACGCGACCGCCGGGGCGTTGCCGAACAACGAGTGCAGCCACGGCACCTGCCAGGAGCTTTGCGGGTAAGGCGTGGAGAAGACCTCGAGACACCCGGTCGCGTTGACGATCGCCATCTTCCCGCCGGTCTCCCGGACCGCGGTATCGACGGCATAGCGGGCGCCCAGCGCCTCGCCGCAACCCTGACACGCGCGGTGCCCGGAGTTCAGCGAGTTGGCGCGCGTCATCAACGACTGCACCGTCCGCCGGGCTTCGTCCAGCAGGCGATTGCCCACGGTGAACGTGCCGGTTTGATAAAACTTTACATGCTCGGTCATGGCGTTGCTCTCTCGTAGGGTGCGTCTCTGACGCACCGATTCCGGGGTGGTGCGTCGGAGACGCACCCTACGAAACGGGTTCGGGCATTACGTCCTTGGTCACATCGAACATCAAATGCTCGGCCATCGGGCCGGAGCGGCGCGTCGTTTTCTCGCGTTCGAGTTCACGCTCGATCGCGGGCCAGTTCATATCGATGAACGAAAGGTCTTCGAGCTGATCACGATGGCCTTTGAGCAGGCATTCGGTGACGCTCTTTTTCATGATCGCGCGTCCGCCAAGCCCGCAGATGACGGTACTGACGGTCTTGGTCATCCCGCGAAGCGCCATGCGGATGTTGCTGGCGAGAATCCCGCCAAGCCCCGGCGCGAGGTTTTTTTCGATCACGATCACACGCTTGGCGTTCTGTAGCGCGGTGCGGATCGCCTTAAGCGGGAACGGTCGGAAGCTGCAAATGCTCATGCTGCCGATCGGATGGCCGGCGTCGCGGAGGTCGTCGATCGAGTCCTGGATGGTTCCGTTGACGCTGCCCAGTGCGACGACGATGGTTTCGGCGTCTTCGGCGCGGTACGTCCGCACGAGCCCGCCTGCCTCGCGGCCGAACTTATTGCGAAACTCGTCGGAGATGCGCGGGATCACGTCCAGCGCCTGCAAATGGCGGTTGTGCAGCAGGTAGCGCACTTCCATATAGGCTTCTGGCCCGACCATCGCGCCGATGCTGATCGGGTCGGCGGGGTCAAGGATCTGGCGGGGTTCGTATGCGGGCAGGAATTCGTCAACTTCCTTCTGCGAAGGCATGTCAACCCGCTCGTAGGCGTGCGTGAGGATGAACCCGTCAACGCAGACCATCACGGGCATCGAAATCTCTTCGGCGAGCTTGAACGCCTGGATGTGCAGGTCGGTGGCCTCCTGGTTGGATTCGGCATGGAGCTGGATCCAGCCGCAGTCGCGCATCGCCATGGTGTCGGAGTGGTCGTTCCAGATGTTGATCGGTCCGCCGATGGCGCGGTTGCCGTCGGTCATCACGATCGGAAGACCCAGCCCGCTGGCGTTCCAGAGCGCCTCGGCCATGTACAGCAGGCCCTGGGAACTGGTTGCGGTATAGGTTCTGGCGCCCATCGCGCTGGCGCCGATCAGGGCGCTGAGGGCGGCGAATTCGCTTTCGACGGTGAGATACTCACACGGAGAAAGCCTGCCGGATTTCACCCAGCCGCTGAGGGCTTCGACGATGTGCGTTTGCGGGGTGATCGGGTAACAACTGATCACCTGCGGGCGGCACATCGCGATGGCTTCGGCGACGGCGTGTGAGCCTTCGAGTTGCTTAAGCATGGGTCGTCTCCGTCACGCGCGACGGGCCGGCCGGAAGCCGCTGGTCCTGCACCAGCCACCAGGCTTTTTCCGCCGCCGCGATGTTGCTTTGGGCGATCTTGCCCTTGAATTTTGATTCGATCGCCTTGGTGAGCGTATCGAACGCGATGAGCCCGCTGATGGCACAGAACGCCGACAGCATGATGACGTTGGGCACGTTGCGCCCGATCAGTTCCATCGCGATTTCGGTCGCCGGGAGAATCACGATCTTGCCCAGTCCGACGCGGGTTTTGAGCTGCTCGGCGCGAAGTTCATGAATGGCGAGGGTGGTGTTGACGAGAACGACTTTCGTCACGTCGAGCCCTGCGAGCAGATCCGGATTTCGGACGAGCGAGGCGTCCTGGACGATCAGCGCGTCTGGCGCGGCGACGGGCTCGCGGATGCGGATGGGTTTGTCGGAGATCCGGCAGAACGCCGCGACCGGGGCGCCCATGCGCTCGGAACCGAAGGACGGAAACGCCTGCGCGTGCCGGCCATCCATAAACGCCGCGACCGACAGCAGTTCCGCCGCCGTCACGACCCCCTGGCCACCACGGCCATGGAAACGAACCTGATACATCATGCCTCCCGAATACGCCTGATCCAATGTTCGGACGATTTACTCCTTTAATATAGCCCTTAATCGTCTCCGTCAAGCAGTAAAAGGATAAATACATCCGATTATCCCCGCCACCCCCTCCCCAACGCCTGAGGATACGCCAGAACGCCGTCTCAAATCGTCCTACGAATTTCAAATTGCCCGCTAAAATGCTCGACCCGCTGGCCCCGGAACGCGGGTAACGGCGAGCGGAGGCGCGTCCGAGAACCGTGAGCACGGGCTAAACCCACTCAACTCCGAGACCTCGCGAACCGATACCCAACCAGCGGGCACTCTGCGCAAAAGAGGCGCTCTGGGTTGATTCGTCGTTCGGGACAGGTATTTATGTCGCAAGCTTCTATGAGCGCATCTGCATCCAACCCATCCGTTCCTGCCGTAATCGCCAGCTCTGACTCGGCGTTTATCGAGACCATCATTCAGCCCAAAAAGGGGTGGATCGGGATCGACTGGCGTGAACTGTTCAGCCGCAGGGAGCTGCTGTTTTTTCTGGTATGGCGGGATGTGAAGGTCAAATATAAGCAGGCGATCTTCGGTGCCGCCTGGGCGATCGTCGTGCCCCTGGCGAGCGTGTTGATCTATTCTCTCGTCGGACACTTCGCCGGTTTTGCCAAGCAGACCGTGAAAAGTGGACCCGAGGGTGCGATCGCAATTCCTTATCCTGTCTATATTTACGCGGGCCTGCTCCCCTGGCTCTTCCTTCAGCAGGCGATCAACGGCGGCGGGATGTCGCTGGTGAATAACCAGGCGCTACTGACCAAAATCTACCTCCCCCGCATCTTCATCCCCACCGCGATGATCGGGTCCGCGTTCGTCGATATGTTCATGTCGACGCTCGTGTTCAGCGGCATGCTGACCGTCTACTTCTTCAAGACCGGTTTCACGCCGAGCTGGCAAATTGTGTTCGTCCCGTTCCTGGTCATGCTGCTGGTGGTGGCGGCGATGGGAACGTCGTATCTGCTGTCGGCACTGACGGTTATGTTCCGCGATCTGCGGTTCATCATGCCGTTTATCACCCAATTAGGCATCTGGCTGACGGCGGTCGTGTACCCGCAGTCGATTTTCGGTCACTACAAAGTCTGGCTGGCACTGAACCCGTTCGCGGGCATCATCCAGGGCTTCCGATCGGCGGTGCTGGGCATCCCGTGGGAGCCGCTCCAACTCGCCAGCTCGATCGTGTTCTGCTCGCTCCTGTTCGTCGTCGGCCTGTTCTACTTCAAACGCGTCGAACGACGGTTTGCGGATATCGCATAAGGAAGGGGCAAGGAATCAGTGGCAAGGGGCAAGTGACGAAGCTCCACTTGCCCCCTGCCCCTTGCCCCTGGTTGCTCACTATGTCTACACCCGCCATCAGCATCGAAGGTATTTCCAAGGCGTATCGTCTGGGGATGCAGGCCAAGCCCGAGTCGTTCAAGGTGGCGGCGGCGGGAATGCTGCGGCATCCGCTCAAGCGGCTTCGCAAGCTCAACGAAGACTACTCCGAAGGCGAAGACGTCTTCTGGGCGCTGAAGGACGTGTCGTTCAATGTCGAGCGAGGCGAAGTCATCGGCCTTATCGGGCGAAACGGCGCGGGCAAGTCCACGCTGCTGAAAGTCCTCTCCCGCATCGTCGAACCCACCGGCGGCAAGGCGATCATGCGCGGGCGCGTCAGTTCGCTGCTGGAAGTCGGCACCGGCTTCCACCCCGAACTCACCGGCCGGGAAAACATCTTTCTCAACGGCGCGATCCTCGGGATGAAACACACCGAGATCAAACGCAAGTTCGACCAGATCGTCGAATTCTCCGAAGTCGGCAAGTTCCTCGACACCCCGGTCAAGCGCTACAGCTCGGGCATGTACGTTCGTCTGGCATTCAGCGTCGCGGCGCACCTGGATCCGGAGATCATGATCGTCGATGAAGTGCTGGCGGTGGGCGACCAGGCGTTTCAGCAGAAGTGCCTGGGCAAGATGAGCGACGTGATGCGTCAAGGACGCACGATCATTTTCGTCAGCCACTCGATGGACGCGATCGCGGCGCTGTGTACGACGGTCGTCCACGTGAAAAAGGGAACCGTTCAGGGCAAGGCGGGCGTCGATGAAGGCATCCGCACCTACCTCGACGAAGCCGCCGCCGGCGACAGCCTGCCGCTGAAGGACAAGCCGCGAACCAGCAAGCTCCAGGACCACAAACCGATTTTCCACGATCTTCAAATCCGCACCGAAGCCGGCAGCAGCGTGATGATCCCGGTGGGTGCCCGGGTCGGGTTCGACGTGACGATGCGCGATTTCGACGACGTCCCCGGCAACCTCACTCTCGGCATCGGCTTGAACAACTCGCGCGGGCAGCGCGTGGCGCTGTTCCACACCGAATACCACAACAGCATGACCTTCCGCGGCTCGAAGGAACTGACGATGAGCTGCGACGTCCCCAGCCTCCCGCTGGCGCCGGCGAGCTACACGATCGATCTGGTGCTCGCCGACGGGTACAACATCATCGAGAAGGTGGACCGCGCCGCGCACGTCGAAGTCGTCTTCAACGACGTGCTCGGCACGGGCAAAGTGCCCAACGGCAAACAAAGCACGGTGGTCCTGCCGTGCGCGTGGACGAACTAGAGGAGGCAGAAGAGAGGAGGCAGCAGAGAGGAGACAGGAGACTGGAGACTGGAGAAAACAGAAGAAGAAAGAAAAAATGCGGTCATTGTCTTCTCCTGTCTCCTGTCTCCTGTCTCCTTTCAGCCCGCCCCCCTCCCCTATGCCTTCCGCCTCCATCATCATCCCCACCCACAACCGCGGCGAGCTGCTGATGCAGACGGTCGGGTCGGTGCGTGCCCAGACGGTGGTGGATTTTGAGGCGATCGTGGTGGACGACCATTCCACGGACGACACCGTCGAGCGAATGAAGTCTATTTTGGCGCAGGATTCGCGCTTTCGGATGATTTCGGTTCCGGACGGACGATCCGGCGCGCAGGCGGCGCGGAACATCGGCATCGAAGCGTCCGCCGGACGGTACCTGATCTTGCTGGATAGCGATGACCTGATCGCGCCCCACTGCCTGAAGCAGCGATTTGAGGTGATGCGGCAGTACCCGGAACTCGACTTCGCCGTCTTCCCCTGCGAATGCTTCCGAACGTCGGCCGGGGATGTGGGGGTTTTTTGGAACGTGCCGACTGACAAGCCGGATCTTGATCGCTTTCTGGAAGGGGATGTGCCCTGGCAGACGACCTCTCCGATGTGGAAGCGTGAGGCGATCGTTTCGCTGCTCCCCTGGCCGGAGAATGTGCCGGTCGGGCAGGATTGGGAGTTCCACATCCGCGCGATCGTGCGCGGGCTGAAATACGGCTATTTCGGCACGGTGGATCATTCGTGGCGGATGGCGGAGTCGGAGCGGGACTCGATCGGGAAGCGGACGATGAAGCCGGAGTTGCTGAAATCGCGCGTGGCGACCAATGAGATGGTGCTGTATTTTGTTCGCAACGCCGGACTGCTAAACGACTTGCGCCGCGCGATGTTCGCGGGGCTATTTTTCCAATCCGCAGAGCGGATC
The DNA here is from genome assembly GCA_038215325.1 of Tepidisphaerales bacterium. GTDB lineage: Bacteria > Planctomycetota > Phycisphaerae > Tepidisphaerales > Tepidisphaeraceae > BPJO01. The sequence continues at coordinate 8,971 of JBBQQZ010000135.1, forward strand.
GGCACGCGGGTGGGCTGGCGTGACGGGCTGGCGGTGTGGGAACGCGCCCGTGGGCTTGATCTGATCACCGACCGGCAACTGGCGCAGGGCAGGCGTTATTTCTGGATGTACCGCTTCAAATCCCTTCGTTCCTGGCTTCGCGGCCGGCTCCAGCGGGCGTGGCCGAAGGGGTACTTCGTGCCGAAATCGGAAACGTACTTGAAAGCGCCCATTGTAGGGGCGACGCATGTGTCGCCCGATCTTCGCGCCACCGCACCGGCGGCGGGGGGGGGGCTGGGAGGCGCCCCCCCGAAAACAAAAAGCGAGTTAGGGAAACAACCACCCAACACAAAAAAACGAAGGAAAAAAAAAAAACAACAACAA
>JBBQQZ010000136.1:0-9276 GCA_038215325.1 Tepidisphaerales bacterium
GGCCGTCCTCGCATTCGCGGCGCGGCTCGCCCGCACCCGTCGGCTCCAACCGGTGTCGCCGTGAGGTTGGTGGTGGACGCGCAGTTGCCCCGCCGAATGGTGCGCTGGTTGGCCGCTGCCGGATGTGACGCCGTGCATACCCTCGACCTGCCCGCCGGGAATCGAACGACGGATGCGGAGATATGCGAGTTTGCCGAGCGCGAGAACCGGGTGGTGGTCACGAAGGACGCGGACTTCGTCGATTCGCATACCCTTCACGGCCGGCCCGCAAAGCTCCTGCTGATCTCTACGGGGAACTTCAGCAATTCAGAGTTGGAGGCGTTGATGCTGCCTCTCATCCCGTCGATCGCTCGCGAGTTACACATGTACGCTTTCCTGGAACTCGGCTGGTCGGGGCTTGTCGTCCGCGCGTAGGGATAAGGTTGAACCGTTGGCCCGTCATTTCCGACGGCGGTCCGGCCGCCGAACAACCAAACGCTGCAATGGACCGGCCCCGCGACAATCATTTTGGTAAACTTGCAGTCAGTCGTCGCGGTGCCGGCCACTGAACGTCGCTCCGGTATTCCGCCTTGGACGAAGCTGACCCCAAACGCCCGCTGGACTACGCTCGGCCAGAGCAATCGCGCCGGCCCGTCCGGGTTTGGGCAATCAGATCGGGAAAGGTCCGAATTATTTTTGATCGCGCAGAGCGGACTAAAGCCGACGTAGCTAAATTCGGCTTCGCGAGCCGTTCGTCGCCGCGTCTGGCGCGGGCGGTTTGGGGGGTTGTCATATCAGTTGGTGAACGGGCTGATATGAGAATCGGCGGTCGCGCGGCGCGAGCGACCGTCCAGATCGGTTTACGTTTCGCTGGCGGTTCCGGCGATTTTTCCGCCGACTTTTGCGGGGGGCGGGGATATAAGATGGGGTGCGCCGGTCGCTGGACGGGTGCGTCTGCCTGTGTGGCGGTGAGCTTGCTCGCGTTTCGGAAACGCGAGCAGGCTCGCGGCTACGCGGGGGACAGGCTCTTTGACAATCGAAGAAGGGTGCGGCGTGGTTCCCGGGAATTCCGGCCGGGATGGTGGGGGTTCGGGGAATGTAGCAAATGTAGCACGCGCGCAAATTCGCGTTGGGACGTGTCGGCGTTAAGTGGTGGCCGGGCCGGGGGTTGGGATCGGATCGACATGTGCGAGGAATGTAGCATGCTACATTCGGGGTGCTTCGGAATGGGGGTGGGTGTTGGTTCGCCGCGACGCGAAGTGGAGCGCTCCGCTTTGCGTCGTGGCGAACCAGGATTCGGTGCTACTTTCCGCGGCCTTCGTACATCAGTTGCAGGACTTCGGACCGGCTGGACGGGTTTTCCTTGAAGATGCCGCGGAGGGCGCTGGTGACCATGGTGCTGCCGTGCTTTTTGGCGCCGCGGATGGTCATGCAGGTGTGGGTGGCTTCGATGACGCACGCGGCACCGATGGGGGCGAGTTCTTCCATGAGGGCGTCGGCGATCTGGGTGGTCAGGCGTTCCTGGACCTGGGGACGGCGCGCGTAGCCTTCGACGAGGCGGGCGAGTTTGGATAGGCCGACGACTTTCCCGTCCGGCAGGTACGCGACGTGCGCCCGGCCGGTGAAGGGGAGGAGGTGGTGCTCGCAGAGGCTGTGGAATTCGATGTCGCGCAGTAGAACGACTTCGTCGTAATCTTCGGTGAAGACGGTCTTGAGATGGCGTTTCGGGTCTTCCTGGAGGCCGGCCATGAGTTCGCCGTAGGCGCGGGCGACGCGGTTGGGGGTTTTGATCAAGCCCTCGCGATCGGGGTCTTCGCCGACCGAGATGAGGATTTCTCGGACCGCCCGCTCGATGCGTGGGATATCGACACGCGCGGGCTTGAGCGCCGCGGTGTCCGCCTGGTCGTCATCGTCGCACGAAAATCCGGAATGTTCTGCCATGCAAACTCCTTGTGCCCGGGAATTGTAGGCAAGAGAAGGCAGTGACGCGATCTATCCACCCGCGGCGATGCGTTTGGCAGTCCGGGCGAGGTTTTCGGGTCGTTTGCTCGTGGACACGGAATCGCCCCAGAGGGGGAAGGACGGGACCCTCTGGGGCGGAGAGAAGCGAAATTGGCGCTGGTCAGGCCTTGGCGGCCGCCTGCGAACGGAGCAGGCGGGTCATTCACGCGGCATATTGGCGACCGGTGCCTTGGCGGCGTCGGTGTAGAAGCCGTGCAGGATTTTGTAGGAGATCGCGCGATAGGCTTCATCCTTGGTGGCAGGCCAATCGGCGTGCATATCGATGACTTCTTTGAGGCACGCGGTCTGGCTGGCGACGATGCCGCTGGCGGTGACGTCGTTTGCCACGTCGAGAACCCAGTAGTCGGGCAATTCGTGCTGCATGGAAAGGTGCAAAGCGTCCTTGTCCTTCATCCCGGCGAAGCGTACGACCGCGATATCCCGGCCGTTCTCAAACTTGGGGTCGTCGTTGGCAACGACGCGGCTGTCGGAGGCTTTCTTGTCCATCGCTCCGTCGGCCTTCACCGGCACGGGCCAATGGGCGCGGGCGGTGGCGGCGTCGGTTACTTCGCCTTGCTGGATCGCGGTTGCCGTGTCCAACGCGCCGTTGCGAAGCTCGAAGTCCTCGCCGTACTTCGCTTTGAACAGGGCGCGGATCTGTTCCACCTGCGCGTTCAGCTTGCCTTCGTATTTGTCGTCGTCCAACTGTTTGTTGATGCGATCCCGATCCTGGTTCGCCAGGTACGAGACGGCACCGTCAAGGCCGTCCTTGGTCATCGTGCGGTTGACGATGGTGATAAGCGACCCGCGAACATCGCCGAGGTCGTCGTTCTCCTTGGATTTGATCCCGGCGGGCAGTTTGGGTGCCATGCTGGGGTTATTGACCTCGCGGTCGGGGGTGAGCGCGTCGCCTGCCTTATCGATCGCGTTGTCGAGCCGATTTCCGACGGTCTTATCTTCGGCGTTGGTGATGAGGGGCATTGCACACATGGCGGCGATCGCGGTGAGGCTGAAAATACGCTTTTTCATAGGAGTTTCCTGTTATGATTGGTGAACCGAACAAGCCGGACGACGTTCGCCCCGACAACCAGATCATTGCACGGCGACCCGCTCGATCCGATAAATCGGCCGTAAATATTGATTCATTCTGTAGTTCGGCGTTCTACGCGTGAAAAAGATTTTATTCGACACCAGTGCTGGCAAGCGGCGAGACTTTGACGGACAGTCAGTCGAACTACACTAGGGCCATTGGATGGATACGCAGGGATACTAAATACAGAGGGATAGGAGCGATTCCGATGAAGACACTTGTAATTGAAGACAATCCACGCATGGCGAATGCGATCGGTAAGGGTCTGAACGCCGCCGGGCACGTGTGTGATGTTTGCACCAGTGGCCGCGAAGGCGAGGAGCAGGCTTCCGGCGGCGAGTACGACGCGATCGTGCTGGACGTGATGTTGCAGGACCACGACGGCATGGATCTATGCCGCAACCTTCGCCGCCGGGAAGTGCGCACCCCCATCCTGATGTTGACCGCGCTATCGGGCACGAAGGACAAGATCGCCGGGCTTGACGCGGGTGCTGACGACTATCTGACCAAGCCGTTTGATTTCGAAGAACTGCTTGCGCGTCTGCGTGCGCTCACGCGGCGTGTCACCGACCTGGACAACGCGCTATTGCGCTACGCCGACATGGAAATCGACATGCCGCGTCGTCGCGTGACGCGTTCGGGAAAGTTCATCGAACTGACCAACAAGCAGTTCGTATTGCTGGAATATCTGGTTCGCAATCCGGACCGCGTACTCAGCCGTGCGGTGCTGGGCCAGAACGTGTGGGATATGAACTTCGACCCGTTCAGCAACGTGATCGACGTGCATATCGCGGCGCTCCGCAAGAAAGTGGATCGGCCGTTCGATACGTCGTTGATTCATACGATCACGGGCGTGGGCTATATGTTCAGCAACACGCCGCCTTCGGGCTCGTCGCCGAGCGAGCCGAATCTTGAAGAATGAGGAAACAGACGAACCGTCAGCGATTGGCCGTCGTAAAGCCCGGCCGCTGATGACAGGACCACATGCTGGGCTCGTTTCGAATCCGACTGATCATCGCCTTCATTGCGCTGTTCGCCGCGGTAAGCGTTGCGGTCAGCTTCGCGGGCTCGATGCTCCGTGAGCAACAGGTGCGATCGATTTTCGATCGCGATCTTCACCTGCGCGCGGAGGTGCTGCTCGGATCGGTGTTGAAATCTCCGCGGATCGACGACGCAGTGCTCGCCGAATCGTTGAAGGCCTTGTCGGAGACGGTTTATTTCCGCGATTCGTTTGTGCAGGTGTACAACGAACGTGAACAGTCCGTTGCCCGGAGCAGCAACCTTGGCGATAGCGTGATGAAGCTGTCTCGCCCGTTCGCCGACAAGTCAATGGACGACGTGGTCGTCGACGCTCCCACTCCCTATCAGTTGCCGACCGGCAAGGTGCGGATGCGCGGGCTGCGTGTTCGTTTCGAAGGGACGGACGGTCACGACTACATTGCGATCGTCGCTGCGAACGCCGGGCTGATGACCGAGTCGATCCGCGTGACGCGGTGGCTTTTCTTCGGCGGCAATATCGGAGGGCTGGCGGCGGCGGCGGCGGCGGCGTGGTTCGTCACCGGCGCGATGTCCCGGCGCCTGGGCGAGTTGGTCCAGCAGATCGAACAGGTAGGCCCGGAGAAACTCGATTTCCGTATCGAGATACGCGACCGCGACGAGATCGCCGATCTGGCCCGGCACATCAACTCCGCGCTGGACCGCCTGAAGGCCGGCTTCGATACGCAGGAGCGGTTCATCCACGACGCATCGCACGAACTAAAGACGCCGGTCGCGACGGTTCAGGCCGAAGCGCAGGCACTGCTGCTCAGCGATCCGACGCGGGAAGAACTGATCGAGTTCGCCTCCAACGCCAACGACGAAATGCGTCGCCTTGGCCGGCTGACTGAGGCGCTGTTGCTGTTGACGCGATCGGACGAGCGCGTGCTGCTGGACAGGTTCAAACCGCTCGATATTTCCGAATCCGCCACGGCGGCGGTCCGGCACCTGTCGTCGATGGCGTGCGATCACGTCGTTCGGCTGACGTTCAGTTCCACCGATCCGAAGGACGACGCGCTGCTCGTCCGCTGCGACCCGGACTTACTGGAGGCGATGGTATCGAATCTTGTCCGCAACGCGATCCGTTTTTCGCCGCGATCGGGGCAGGTGCAGATCGGGATTGAACGGATCGACAACGAGGTGGCGGTCACCGTGGACGACGACGGCCCGGGGATCCCCGACGATGTCCTGCCTCATATTTTCGATCGCTACTTCGTGAGCAGCGAGCGCAAGGTCCGCCGCGGCGCGGGGCTTGGGCTGGCGATCGCGAGCACGGTCGCGCGGCTGCACGGCGGGTCCATCTCCGCGAGCAACCGCCCAGGCGGAGGCGCGCGGTTCACCGTCCGCTTGCCGCTCTATCAGCCGGAACGAAGTGATACGACGGCCTGACAATGAGATGACAACAGTATTAACTGTCGTTCATCCCGGTTTTCAGGTCACTTCATCAGCTCGTGCCGATGATATCGATGTCCGGAAAGTGCAGCGCTCCATTTTGTACGGAGCGCCAGCGAGTTCCGGCGGACCTGTGAACTGATCCGTGGACCTAATGGCCAAATCGCTGTTACAGACTGACCGCTACCCTGCTCGCACTCGCGGGGAAAATGCCCGGGCACGTCTGGCGTTTACGGGAGTCGCACTGCTCATGGTGTCGATTCTGACCGGCGGCGCGAGCCTGTCGTCGGTTCCGGAGGACTGGACCGATTTCGGGAAGATCGTCGCGGTGGCGCTTTTCGTTGTAGCGATGGTCGCGCTCAGCCTTGGCATGGTTGGCGATGCACGACGTCGACGATGACCCTCACTCCAGTCCTTCCCAGCCCCTAACCATCTTCGAGGCAAAGGAACCTTTATTGACGTTTCCTAGAAGCAGTCCTCCGGGGTAGACTCCGACGAGGTTTGTGGGGAATTGGATCCCCCAGCCGATCCGGGTTGTTCGTCTAGGGACGAAATGATGGTTGCTGGTTCCGGTGCGCGGCGGTTGTCGTTGCTGATTCTCCTGTTCGGAACCGCCGTCGCGAAGACGCTCGCCGGCTATATCAACGCCGCCACCGCCACGCCGGGGATGTGAACGGGCGAGAGCGTCCAATAACGGGTGCGCATGCAGAGTTCGCACCTCGAACGCCGATCCAATCGGTTACATGGCAATCGCGCTTCCGCATCTATTGCGCCCCGCACCCATGCGACGGAGGATCTGGCAGCTTTCGGTGCTGCTGGCGATCATCACGTTCGTATTCGTCGTCGGGAATTCGTTCGTCCCCGAAGGCAAGGCGCTGACCCGCCAGATGCTCGGGCACGACTTCCTCGCGTTTTACACCGCAGGCACATTCGTGCGCGAAGGGCGCGTGGACGATCTGTATGACTTGGAGAAGGTCGCGACCTTCCAGCAGGCCGTCGCCAGCAACGCGGGGCTGGAGATCGCGGTGGACTTCTCCACGCAGAAGTTCGGCCCGTGGTGGAATCCGCCGTTCTATGCGTGGGTTTTCGCGCCGCTGTCGCTGCTGAGCTTCAGCCAGGCGGTGGCGGTGTGGACGATACTCAATGTGCTGGCCCTGGGCGGGGCGCTGATGATGCTGGTGCGCATGATCGCACCCCGCGGCGCCGATGTCGACGCGATGGGCCGGCCGATCGACTGGAAGACCACCGGGCTGGTCCCGTTTCTGCTGCTGCTTTCGATGCCGTTCGTCCAGGCGATCAGCCACGGTCAGAATACGCTGATCTCGCTATGCATCCTGTGCGGCGTTGCCACCTGCTGGCGCAATAAGCGGGCTCTGCTGGCTGGCGCGATCTGCGCGCTGCTGGGCTACAAGCCGCAACTGGCGGCCGTGGTGGCGCTGGTGCTGGTTTGTTCGCTCGGCATCCGGGCGCTGGTCGGCATGTGCTTTGTCGGCTCGATGCTCGTTCTCATCACCCAGGTGACGCTCCCCGGCACGCTGGTTGACTATCTCCAGAAGCTGCCCGGCAACGTCCACTTCATGCAGGTGGAGCACGCCTATCTCTGGGACCGCCACGCCACGCTCAAGGCCTTCTGGCGCCTGCTCCTGCAAGGCAAGGCGGCGGGCGAGATGCACTGGATGACGACGAGTCTGTTCGTCGCCAGCTTCCTCGGCGTGGCGGCGATGCTCGCTCGGGCGGTGTGGAGCCATGTCGTCGCGCACCACCAGGTCGATGACGCCTGGTCACGCATCACCGAAAAGACCTGGCGCGACCGAATCATCAGCGCGACGATCTGCTGCGCGCCGCTGCTGATGCCGTTTTACTTCGATTATGATTTGCTGCTGCTGGCGATCCCCGCGACGCTCCTGGCGGCGGAGGAACTCTCCCGGCCGGCGGATGAGTCGCAGCCGGCGACCGGCAAATGGCTCGGCCGCTGCTGGCTACTCCTCTACGCATGGATGCTCATCAACCCCGGCATCACCAGCATGACCCGCGTAAACCTGAACGTCGTCCTCGTCACCGCGATCGCGCTGATGATGACCCTCCGCGCCACCCGGCCAGTGCAACTGGCGCGGCTCGCTGGCCAGCCAGTGGTCCCGTCGGTTACCATCGCCCGTAAGGCGGCCTAAGGACGCCCGATCCGCGCAGTGGGAGAACGAATGAAACTCAACTTCTGGCAAATCGTTGGCATCCTCTTCGTGGTCGTCGCCCTCATCGGCATCGCCTACGAAAAGGGATATTTCGGCGGCGATAAGCCCATCCCGACTACCGTTCCGAGCGCGACGCAGCCGGCTTCGTAGTCATGTCATCCTGAGCGTACTCGCGAAGGATCTACGCGACCGGCGCGGGGCCAGCAGAACCTTCGCGAGTACGCTTAGGATGACAGCATCGGCACCTTCCCGAAGCCACCCATGACCCCACGCCTCTCCCCCTGGCTCGTCCCGCTGCTCGTGCCGATGGCGGTGTGGGCGAGGCTGATGCGGAATCCGTTCATCGTACAGGTGATGATCAACTACGCCGCCGCCGCGGCGCGGGTGGGAAGTTGGTTCATCGTCGCCGGTCTGGTTTACCGTCGTGGCGGGGCAGATGAACTGGCGATCCTGATGCTATTGCGCGGAACGGTGGGGTTGCTGTCGTACACGTCGCTGGGGCTTACGCCGGCACTCGTCCAGATTCTCAGCAAGCCGGTCCCGATCCCGCCTGTCGCGTCAGAGCCATCGGCCGAATCGCAGTTGAGCGATGAGCCGGTCGAGATACCCGCCGACCGCATGACGCCGCGGCGCGTCTTCAATACGGCGTTTGTGTTGACACTCATCGCCGCGATTCTTGGAATCATTGCCGCTGGAATCTACGGCGGGAATTTGCGGTTGTTTCACCAAATTTCTAAGGCCAAAGCAGACGATGCGGGCCTTGTCGCGATGTTGCTGGGCGCAGGGGTAATGGTCCGCATCCTCAGCGATGTATTCGGCGCCAAGCTCATGGCCAGTCGGGCGCTCTCAAGAGACGCCATCTGCCAGATCATCGGGGAGATCGCGTTCGTCATTGGCACGATCGTGCTGACCGGCTACACGTCGTTTACGCCAATGTCGGCCGCTGCCATCGCATTCCTGCTGGGCAACATCGTCATTCTCGCCGGCCGCGCCATCCTGACCACCGACCGGTTCCAGATCAACCTCTTTGATGTCGATCCCGGCATCGTCAAACTCCTGCTCGCCGGGGGATCGTTCGTCCTGCTCGCGCAGGTCGCCGACTGGCTATACGCGCCCGCCAACCAGATCCTCATCGACCGCTTCCTCGGCACCTCCGTCGTCGCCGACTATGTGCCTGCCATCCAGGTCGATGGCGCGATACTTCTGCTCGTCTCCGGCCTCGCCACCGTGCTCTTCCCCTACACCGCCACCGCATTCCACCATCAGAAGTGGAACGATCTGCGCATCTACTACATCTTCGGAACGATCTTCTCGCTCATTATCCTTACGATCGGCGCCGTCGTCATCTGCCTGATCGACGGCTGGCTATTCACCAAGTGGTTCGGCGACCCGCTGCCGGCTACGCAGGCGATCCTGCCGCTGGTAATGATCCACACCGTCGCCGGCGGGAGCGCGTCGATCGGGCGGTCGGTGCTGTTCGGCATGGGCCGCATCAAGCCCTACGCCATCGCCGCCATCATCGGCGGGATTGCGAACGTCGGGCTGGCGATCCTGTTTCTGACGACGACCGACCTCGGACTCAAGGGCATC
>JBBQQZ010000137.1:0-9245 GCA_038215325.1 Tepidisphaerales bacterium
TCCTCCCCCAATCCCCCGCCCCGAGGACGGCGGGGTGCGACCGCACTCCGCCCCCGACGCTATCGCAGCCGATCCTTCCCGCGACCCCCCACCCAAATCAGCCGGTCAATTCTCATATCAGCTTGCCGTGGACTGGTATGATAACTCTGCCACAGCCACAGCCGGGCTACGTGAAATAAGATAATGTGAGCTAAGTCCCCTTTAGTCCGTTTGTCGAAGCAGCACATCAAAACACTCGCCGCCCGATTCTCGATGAACCCGGGCCTCTTCCTGTAACCGTCGACCTCACGACTCCCTCTCCCGCCCCGCACAAGGCATCCTGCGGCATTCGGGAGGTGGGTTAAACCGAAGTAGCACGGGCGTCTCGCCCGTGAGCTTCTCGATCCATTCAAACCACGGGCGAGACGCCCGTGCTACTGGTTTCACAGCCGTCGCCTCTTCGCATCTTCGCGTTCCACCCGAGTGGACTGGTAACTGTTCACCGCGTCATATCTGGTAATCCATCACCTGCGGCTCGGTGCCCCACTTGATGCGGGACCAGACGCGTTCGTGGAGGTAGTAGAGCAGCAGCTTGTTGGGCACTTCGAGCATGCCGACCAGGCCGGCGGCCTTGCCGATTTCCAGGGGGTTGGTCGGGGCGTAGAACGTGAAGACGAGGAAGGAGATCAGCATGGTGTCGAGCGAGCCGATCGTGCGCCATGAGATCGTCTTGACGATCGATCGGCGGTGCTGCTCGTTGCGTTTGATGAGGACGGGTTTGATCTGGTCGGCAGGGAGGGAGTCGCTCATATGGTGAGCGTGCCTTTCGTGCTCGGGACGGCGTCCTTCGCGCGGGCGTCGATGCTGGTCGCCTGGCGCAATGCCTTGGCGAAGCCTTTGAAAATCGCCTCGGCGATGTGGTGGCTGTTGGTGCCGTAGGGGACGTTGATGTGCAGGTTCATCTTCGCGTTGTTGGCGATGGCCTGGAAGAATTCCATGACCAGTTCGGTCGCGAAATCGCCGATGAGCGGCGCGGTGAACTTGACGTTGTAGACGAGCGCCGGACGGCCGGACAGATCGAGCGCGATCTGGGCGAGCGATTCGTCCATGGGCACGATCGCCCAGCCGTAGCGGTGGATGCCGCGCTTGTCCCCCACGGCCTTGTCCAGCGCCTGGCCGATGCAGATGCCGACGTCTTCGACGGTGTGGTGTTGGTCGACTTCGAGATCGCCTTTGGCGTCGATCGTAAGATCGATGAGCGAGTGCTTGCCGAGCAGATCGAGCATGTGATCGAAGAACCCGACGCCGGTGTTGGCGCTGGTGACGCCGGTGCCGTCGAGATCGAGCTTGAGCTGGATCTGGGTTTCTTTGGTGTCGCGGTGGATGGTGGCGTGTCGGTTCATAGTGTAATCCAAGAATCTTCACGAATCGGCACGAATAAATCCAATTCGATTCGTGTGGATTCGTGCAGATTCGTGGACGGTCTTTCTCTCTGCGGCCTACGCTGCCTTTTCTTTGGTCAGTAACTCCCGCACTCCGCCGAGGAGGGCGTTGTTTTCCTGGAAGGTGCCGATGGTGATGCGGATGTATTCCTTGAGGCCGGCCTGATCGAAGTGACGGATCAGGATGCCCATTTGTTTGAGGGCGTGGTACATCGCCAGGCCGTCGGCGCCGGGGACTTTGGCGAGGACGAAGTTGGCCTGGCTGGGGAGCACGTCGAAGCCAAGCTTGGCGAGTTCGTCGGTGACGCGCGTGCGCTCCTGCTGGACGTGGGTCCAGGTCATCTTCGCGTATTCCTGGTCCTGGATCGCGGCGGTGGCGGCGGTGATGCTGACGGCGTCGCAGTTGTAGCTGTCCTTCACCTTCATCATCTGGTCGATCACCGATGGCTTGGCGACCGCGTACCCGAACCGCATGCCGGCCAGCGAATACGCCTTGCTGAACGTGCGGCTGATGACGACGTTGTCATACTTGCCCGCCAATTCAAGACAGTTGTGGTCGGCGAAATCGACGTAAGCTTCATCGATCAATACCAGGCCGTCGAATTTTTCGATCAGATGGCAGAGCTGGTCGGCGGGGATGAGCGTGCCGGAGGGCGCGTTGGGGTTGGCGATGTAGATGGCGTTGGCCTTGGTGGCGAGCAGGCCGTCTTCGGGCAGCTTCCAATCCTTCTCCCACGGCACGGCAGCGGTCTTGGCGTCTTCGATGCCGGCGAGCACCTTGTAGAGCGAATACGTCGGGTGCGGAAACGCCATCACCCCGCCCGGCGGGATGAACGTGCGCGTCGCGATGGTGAGAATGTCGTCCGACCCGTTGCCGGCCAGGATCATCTCGGGCGCTACGCCCAGCACTTTGCTGGCAGCGGCGCGAAACGCGTCGGCGGTAGGATTGGGATAGCGGCGTAGGTGCTCGGGTTCGATCTCACGGATCGCCTGCATCACCTTGGGCGACGGCGCGAACGGATTTTCATTCGTGTTGAGCTTGACCACGCGCTCGCCAATGTCCGGCTGTTCGCCGGGCGTGTAGCCGTGCATCGCGCGGATGTTGGGACGTACAAAGGAGGGAGCCATGTGAACAGTATAGCGAATCGCGTGCGAGTAGAAATGCGAATGATTGGCGACAGAGCCGCAAAGAGGCAAAGAAGACAAATCCTTTCGCGGCCTTTTCTCTGCGCCTCCGCGTCGGTGCGGCCGATTCTCATTCGACGCGCACGCGTGTGCTCGCCGCGTGGGCATCGAGCTGTTCCGCGTTCGCCATCGCGATGATCGCCGGCGCGTCCGCGACGATGCTGGCTTGGTCGTAGCGGACGACGCTGGAGCGCTTGAGAAACTCGTACACGCTGATGCCCGATGAGAACCGCGCCGTCGTGTTGGTCGGCAGGCAGTGGCTCGGCCCGGCGACGTAATCGCCGGCGGCGACGGGTGAATACGCACCGACATAGACCGCGCCGACGTGCCGCAGTTTGGCGAGGACGGCGTCGTCATCGCGCGTTTGGAGGTTCACGTGTTCGCAGGCGATGACGTTGGCCAGGTCGATCAGCGCATCCATCGACGGATCGATGACGATCATGCTCTCCTCGCGAAGCGCCTTGGTGATCGGTTCGACCCGCTTGAGCGATTTCAGTTGCTCGGCGATCTGCGCGAGCACGTCTTCGGCAAGCTTTTCCGATGTCGTCAGCAGGAAGCACGACCCCGGATCGTGCTCCGCCTGTGCGATGAGGTCGGCGGCGACGAACGCGGGGTTGGCGGAATCGTCCGCGAAGGTCAGGATTTCGGAAGGCCCGAGGTAGCCATCGATCCCCACGCAGCCGGCGACCAGTTTTTTGGCGATCTGCACGTAGCTGTTGCCCGGGCCGACGATTTTATCGACCGGCTTGATGGTTTCGGTCCCAAACGCCAGCGCCGCGATCGCCGCCGCCCCGCCTACGCGGTACATCTCGGTAATCCCCACCTCGTGCGCCGCCGCGAGGACGACATCGGACTTGCCGAACTTGCTGCCCGGGGTCGTGACGACCACGCGCCCCACACCCGCAGTCTGCGCGGGCACTGCCAGCATGATCAGCGACGACGGGTACGCCGCCTTGCCGCCGGGAAAGTAGACACCGACCGAATCCAGCGGCGACCACTTCATCCCCATCTCCAGGCCGCCTCGCTTGAGCGAAGGCGTGCCCTTGGGCTTCACGTGCGACTGATACTCCCGCACCTGCGCGATAGATCGTTTCAATGCTTTCAACAGTTCCGGATCGACGCGTTTGGCAGCCTGCGCCATCTCGTCGGTCGAGACGCGAAGCTGGTCGGCGATGAAATCTGGATCATCAAACTTCCGCGCGATCTCCACCAGCGCCGCATCCCCCCGCTCGGCCACCTGCTCGAGGATCTCCTGCACCGTCCGCGTCATCTCCGCCCGATGCCCACGCGACAACGCCATCTCTTTCGGATCGAGTCGCAGTTTCGACACGATCGCATCAATGCGGGCCTTGTCTTCGGGACGGGCGAGTTGCAGAACGGGAATCATTCCGCCGATCGTAAGCGAGACATCGACGCGGTCAATCGGTACGCTTTGGGGATGAACGCCAAACGGCCAAGGAGCCAAGAAGACGAATGAGTGTCACCCTGAGATACTCCGAAGGGTCTACTCGCTGGTCAAGAAGATGCTTCGGAGTACCTCAGCATGACACGGGCCGGTTTCTTCTTGGCCCTTGGCGGCTTGGCATTCAAACTGAATCATGAGCCGCGAACGATGAAAAGACTGCTGATCCAACCCGCCCACGCCGACCTGGAAACCGATCGCACGATCGCCGCCCTTACGCACCGAGGCGGGGACGTGATCGCGCTGCGGCAGGATTCGCCTGCCAGCCTCGCGATCGATCTGCTTAACCTCCGCAAACGCATCCGCAGATACGACATCGTCCACGCCTTCGGCGGGCCCGCGCTGGCGGTGGCGGTCGGGGCGACCGGCGCGCCGGTGGTTTTTTCGCCGATCGGCTTCCCCACCCGATCGCTCATCGCCTGGGTGCGGGCGGTCTGCGCATACCGGCACATCGATATCGCCTGCAGCAGCGATGCCGCCCGGCGGGCGATGGTGACGCGCGGCGTGCCAATCGATCGCACGCACCTGGTCCGCCCCGGCGTGAACCTGTCGACGATCCCAACGGGTCGAAACACCGAACTGCGCACCCGGCTCGGTTTCAGCGATTCCGATTCCGTCCTCTTCTGCCCGCTCGAAATCACCCACACCTCCGGCCACCGCGCCGCGATCTGGGCGGCGAGCATCCTCAGCATCATCCGCCCGCAATACAAACTGCTGCTCTGGGGACGCGGGCCGGCGCGCGAGGCGATGAACGACCTGCGAACCCGCGTGCTCGATTCCAGCATCATCCGCTTTGCCACCGATCTCGATCCCACGATCGAAGTCGAACCCCTTTTCGCCGCCGCCGACGCGGTGCTGCTGACGCCGGCGTCGTCGATCCCAACGTTGCCGGTCGCGATGGCGATGGCGTCGTCCAAACCCATCGTCGCGACCGTCACGACGCAACTGTGCGAACTGCTTGAAGACCGCCACACCGCGCTCCTGGTCAACGGCTTCACTCCCCGCGTGATCGGCCACCGCATCATGGACCTGTTCGCCGACACGCACCTCGCCTGGCAACTGCAAGACCGCGCCCGCGCCGAAGTGTATGACCATCTCACGCAGGCGAAATCTATCGAACTTTTTCGACAGCTCTACGAGCGCGTGGCCGGATCAAACCAACTCACCGATTCACCGACCTTGTCGAATCCCAGCCTGGTGTAGAGCGCGATCGCGCGCGTGTTGCCCGCGTCGCATCCGAGGATGACGTGCTTGAACTGCGATCGCGCGCACAGGTCAATCGCGTGCTGCATCACCGCTTTGCCAAAACCTTTGCCCTGACAATCATCCAGCACGCGGACGTTTTCGATCAGCCCGATCTCCCCCATCGACAACACCCCCGCCCGCGCGACGATGCGTCCATCGACGATCGCGACCAGCGCGTCCCAACGCGGGTCGTCGAGGCGAAGCATCGCAACCTCCCCCAACTGCGGCTCGACACTCGCCGCCGCAGCGTGAGCAAAAACTTCGTACTGCTTTAGCGCCGCCCGGGCGCTGATGACACGATGGGAATCGGTGATTTCGACGCTGGCGCGACGCAAGAGCAGGACGTCGGTCGTCGATTCGTACCACTGATTCGCTTGCAGCAGATCGATCAGCGGGCGTTCCTCCTGGTCCGTGGCCGCGGGGCTGAACGTGCATTTAAGGCATGCCGTCCCGCGCTCGCGGAAATGCGTCGCCACTTCGTCCCACAACGCTTCGACACTCGCGTTCGCTGGCACGCGGGCCATGACCATCTGGTTCGCATCATGCAGCCGCGACAGCGCCTGCGAGCAAATCGCGGTGCCCAGATCGAGCGTGGCCGTTTCGTTGCCGATCGAATGCAACTCGGCCCGCGCGCGGATGTAGTGCGCGACGATATCGGTTTCGGTCGGACCTTTGATCACGTTCAATTGCATCGGTCTCCAACTATAGCCGTCAGGCCCTCGCGTTACAGCCTCGGGCGTCCGTTTCCCGCTCGGTTAAATGGGACAACGTCAGGACGAAGCCTCCGGTTTACTTCCACCTCACCAGAACTGTCATGCTGAGGTACTCCGAAGCATCTATTCGACGCGTGCATCAGCGTGGATTTGACGTTTCGAGAAGATCCTTCGGAGTACCTCGGGATGACATTCGTCAGTGAGTAGGGTTAACCGAGTCTGGTACGAACCCACGCGGGTCCGTCGGGTTGCCTCTGGCGCGGGATGCTTGTAGCGTTCGCAGCATGAAGTTGTGCATCTCCACTCTCGTGTGTCCGGCGTGGACGTTCCAGCAGATCGTCAATGCTTGCACCGAGTACGGGATCGCGGGGATCGATTTCCGCGGCATCGCCAGCGAGATCGACATCACGCGCCTCCCACAGTTCACCACCGATCTGCCGGAGACGACGCGCGTGCTGCGCGAAAAAAATCTCCGCATGCCCTGCCTTAATCTCTCGACCACGCTCATCACCACCGACGCCGACCGCTGGTCCAGCTTTCTCGATGAAACTCAGCGATCCGCACGCCTGGCGCAACAAATCCACACGCGATACCTCCGCGTCTTCGGCGGACGCGTTGCGGACGGGATGACGCGCGAAGAAGCCCGCGAAGTGGCGCGGCGGCATCTCAAACAGCTCACCAAGATCACACTCCCGAACGACTGCCAAATCCTCTGGGAAACCCACGACGACTGGGCCACCAGCGACGAGCTGCTCCCCGTCCTCGAATCGTTTTCTCCCGACGAGGTCGGCGTGTTGTGGGACATCGAACACCCCTTCCGCAAAGGCGAACCCCCCGACCAGACGGCCGAAAAACTCAAACGCTACATCAAGCACATCCACGTCAAAGATTCCGAACGCATCGACGACCGCAACGCCCCCCGCCTGCTCGGCGAAGGCAGTTTGCCAATCGAATCCTGCCTCGCCGCCCTCAAGTCCATCGGCTACACCGGCTGGTACGCCCTCGAAACCGAAAAACGCTGGCGCTCCGAAGCCCCCGAACCCGAAGACACCATCCCGCAGTTTGTGAAGTACATGACGTCAAAGCTCGCCTGAACCGTAGGGGCGACGCACGCGTCGCCCGGCTCAGCGCGACTGACGCCGCTTGCGAAATCACGGGCGAGGCATGCCTCGCCCCTACAAGTCCCTTCAGGTGCCGAGCTTGCGGGTCCATCGTCCGCCGCACGAAATGATCGTTGCCAGCGACTTGCGACAGAGCGGGGTGCCAAGGTTTGTACGCAAACCTTGCCGGACGAGCACCCATCTTGCTGCCCCGCAAATTTGTGGAGCACTTCGAATGTAGCATGCTACATCGGGCGCTACATGCCGAACCGATCCGTCCAACCGCGCAACCCGATGGCCGGCCGATCGTTACGCGATTACGCGGTCCGATCCGGCCGGCGTCGCAAATGCGCGCGTGCTACATTTGCTACATTCTCTCCCCGCGTAGCGGCGAGCACGCAGTGCCGCCTCTTTCCCCGAACCCCGCGGGACTGCGTCCGCGCCGCTACGCGGAATTGCGGGTTGGAGCGTCTCTTCACTTGTGAATGAGCACGCCACGCGCCCAGCGCGCGGACCTTCCGTATAGACCCCCCGCGCTGCGCATTTGTCACGGCAAACGCGCCCAGCGCGCGGACCCACCATACACCCCCCCGCGCTGCGCGTTTGTCACCAAAAACGCGCAGCGCCGAACGATTTTTTTCTGCAATTTTCGCGAATGCTCCCGGCACGCCTCCGCGAAGGCGAATCCTGGCGCGACTTCAGCCGCCCCACCTTCGTCCGCCGCACGAGGAGGATCGTCCCCGCGGACTCGCAGAAGAAACGGGTGCCAAGGTTTGTACTCAAACCTTGCCGGACGCCAGTCCGACGCCGAGGTTTCGAACGTTTCGAGAACCGACCCTGTTTCGGTCTCCAATCGATGGGATCGTCCCACTGACTTGCACACGTACTTTCCCCGTGGGAACGTCAAGGATCTGTCACTTTTACGGCTGAGAGTGTGGCGATCGGATTGGGATGGCGAGGCGCATACCAGCATCCTGTTCGACTTCACGCACGTGCTACTGCTGGTAGGCACACCACTGATCCTGATCGTGTTTCGCCTGTATAGGCGGCGGGCCAGTTTTCGAGCAGGGCACCG
This sequence comes from Tepidisphaerales bacterium, assembly GCA_038215325.1. GTDB lineage: Bacteria > Planctomycetota > Phycisphaerae > Tepidisphaerales > Tepidisphaeraceae > BPJO01. The sequence goes on from JBBQQZ010000137.1 coordinate 8,202, forward strand.
TCCCGCGTGCGGGTACGACCTGCGGGCGACGCCGGAGCGGTGTCCGGAGTGCGGGCGGGTGACCGATTGCGTGGCGTCAACGGGCGGAACGGCGAGGTGAACCGCGCCCTACTACGCTGCCGACACGTTCTGTTCGAAGCTCGGCTTCACGACGATGCCACAATGAAGCTGCGCCGACTAGACCTTTGCGTGTTCGTCCTGCTATTCATTGCGTTGAGCGGCGCGGCGGTATTCCTGACTGGTAGAGCCGCACCGTTCGCCGTCACCAACGTCCGGCACGAGATCGACTTCCAATCGCGTGCGAAGCTTCTTGGTGGTCATGGCAACATGTACCAGACGACGGTCTTCAGCATCCGAGTGCACGGTTTCTGGTTAGAATCCTGCTGATTCAGGAATCGGATTGAGCTGGATCTCTGGGATCAGGAAGGCCCATTCGACATCTCCGGCTGGACGCTCAAGGCAATAACTGAGGACACGCCAAAGATGCCCCTGGACCTTTTGGGCGTTCAATGGGTCGCGGAAGATAGTGTTCAGGATCGCGCGCCCGCGACGGAGAGCGCGATCCGCTGCCTCCGACTGTCACTCCTTCACGTGCTTCTGCTTTCTAGTTTTCTGCTTTCAATGTTCATTGTGGCGCGTCGTCTGGCGAAGCGGCGACCCGGGACATGTCGTAGATGCGGGTACGACTTGCGCGCAACGCCGGATCGGTGTCCAGAGTGTGGCACGAACGCCGCGGCGGAGGGCTAAAGTTGTGTAGGGTGCGTTTCAAACGCACCGTTTACCGGTATCGGACGAGGTCGGTGCGTCAGAGACGCACCCTACAGGGTGGCGGTGCGGCTGGGGTACGGGGCGTGGATTTGCCGGGGCATGCGTACTCGACCGACGCGACGGCCGACCGTGCGCGAGCGGTAGCGCTTTCAGTTGTGTAGCGTGCGTTTCCAACCACTACTGTCCGGCATTTCTGATCTCATGCAGTTATTCTGCGGGAATCGGTGATTGCTTCACTGGCATCAAGAATGCAGATGCCTCTTATTGAACTCTGAA
>JBBQQZ010000138.1:0-9174 GCA_038215325.1 Tepidisphaerales bacterium
TACGAAAGCCGTGGCACCCAATACATCAAGTTGGACACGGAGGTAGGGTTCGCCTCGGGAACCGGCATTTCGAAGAACGGTTCGCCCGGCGAACACTACAAGTCGGGCAAGATATCATCTCAGTTTCGATGTAACTGATACGATAATTCCACGCGCCACGCGCCACGCGCCACCCGCGACCCGCTACACCCCACACCCCCACACGCCTAACGCGCTTTCTTGAAGCGCTCCAACTGCTCTTTCATAAACGGTTCTTTCGGGTCCAGTTCGATCGCGCGTTCTTCGAGTTTGATGGCCTCGTCGATCAGCCCGAGGCGGAATTTTACTTCCGCGAGCGTGTCGAGATACGCGGCGCTATCGGGTTTGGCTTTGACGGCGGCTTCGGCGAAGCCGAGGGCCTCGGTGAGCTTGCGGCCGGAGCGGGCGGCGAGCCAGGCGAGGTCGTTCTTGTGAACCGGTTCGTCCGGCGAGGCCGTCATCTTCGCCTGCTGGTGCTCGTAAACCTTGTCAAAATACGCGTCCACCTCCTCGGACTTGGCGATCTTTTCCAACGTCGGCAGCACGTCGAGGAAGATCGCCATGTCCGGCGATTTTCGATCCAGCAGATCCTTCGCGATCGTGTCGGCGGCGACCTGATCTTTACGCGCGATCGCGCCTTTGTAGCGGTACCAGATCGCGGTCGTGCGGGCGTCTTCGTAGTTCCAGGATTCGGTCGCCTGGCCACGGGTGAGCGTTAAGCCGTTGTCAGGTCCGAGTTTATCGAGCGCGCGGTCCAGGTGGTTGGCGGCCTGATCGTCCAGATCGAGCCGTGCGGCCAGATCGAACAAACGCAGGTCGCCGTTGGGCGCGATCACCTCCAAGCCCTCGGTATCTTCGCCCGCAGTGCGGACAAGCGTGCGGGCTTCTTCGATGTCGCCGGCGATCGCGCGCTCGCGTGCAATTAGCACCAGCACCGGCGCCGGCGCGGTGTTTCGATCCACCTTGGCCAGATCGTCCGACCACTCTTTCGTCACGCTGATGCCGGTGACGGCGTTCCAGAGCACTTCGCTAGCCGGTTCGTTCATCAACACGCGGAGCAGCGCCGAACGCGCATCGGGCGCTTCTGATTGCGACAGCTTGAGGAGTGTTTGCGTACGTTGCTGCGGATTCTGTGCGCCATAGGGTCGCAGCAGCTTGGATATTTCGGGCGAATCTCCCGGGCGGACCCAGGGGAGTTTGGCGACCAGCGACTTCGCCGCCTCCGCGATCGCCGGGCTTGCCGAGCGCGATGCTTCGACCAGCTTCGGCCGGGCGTCTTCGCCGGCTTTGACCAGGTCGTCGTAGGCTTTGCCGCGCACGTTCGGATCGCGATCGCCGAGCTGTTGGATGAGCGCATCGACGTTGGATTCCGCTTGCGTCAGCGTTGCGGCCGAGAGCAGAAAAACGCACGCAAATCGAAGGGCAAACCCCATACCGCCATCGTAGGGGGAGAACCGCGTTTTTGCCAAGTGAATCCGATCCAAAATGCTGGTCCGGAGAGTGGCCTAAGCGCGCGGTTTCAGGGATAATGGTCGGCATGACGCAGGATGGCACGCCGACACCGTCGGCAGAGTATAACGAAGATCAGATCAAGGTTCTTTCCGATGTCGATCACGTACGCACCCGCCCGGGTATGTATATCGGCGGTTACAACACGCGCGGGCTGCACCATCTGGTGTATGAAATCGTTGATAACTCAATCGATGAGGCGCTGGCGGGGTTCGCAAAACACATCGAAGTGAAGATCAACGCCGACGGCAGTTGCACCGTCACCGACGACGGCCGCGGCGTGCCGGTGGGGATTCACTCGCAGATGGGCCTGCCGACCGTCGAGGTCGTCTTTGCGACCCTGGCGGCGGGCGGAAAGTTTGAGCACAACTCCGGTTCGGCATACAAAACCTCGGGCGGCCTGCACGGGGTGGGGGCGTCGGTCGTCAATTTCGTCTCCGAATGGATGGAAATCGAAGTCGTCCGTGACGGCAAGGTCCATCACATGGAATTCGCTCGCGGCGTCCGCAGCAAGCCGCTGAGCGTGATCGGCAAAGCCAGCAAAAGCGGCACGAAGGTGTCGTTCAAACCCGATCCGACTCTCTTCCCCGACACCAATTTCATCCACGAAACGCTCGCCACCCGCCTACGCGAACTGGCGTTCCTGAACGCGGGCGTCGAGATCGCGTTTGAAGACGAGCGCGTGGGAAAACGCGACCTCTATCGGTTTGAAAAAGGCCTGACCGAATACGTGCAGTTCCTGAACGAAGGCAAACCCGCGCTCTCGGGCATCATTTCGTTCCACAAATCCGATCCGGCGACCCTCATCGAGGTCGAGATCGCGATGCAGTACAACGACGGCTACAACGAAACGATTCTGACGTTTGCCAACAACATCAACAACCACGACGGCGGCACGCATCTGAGCGGGTTTAAGACGTCGCTGACCGGGACGATCAACCGCTACGCCGAATCGAAAAACCTCATCAAGAACGACGTCCGCCCGAGCGGCGACGACCTTCGCGAGGGCCTGGTGGCGGTGATTTCGGTGAAGCTGCCCGAACCGTCGTTCGAGTCGCAGACGAAGGACAAGCTGCTGAATCCGGAAGTGGAATCGTTCATCCAAAGCGCGATGAACGAGAAGCTGGCGGCGTACCTGGATTCAAACCCGAAGGAAGCCAGGACGATCATCGAAAAAGGCCTGCTTGCGGCCGAGGCGCGGGAGGCGGCGAGGAAGGCGCGGGAGCTGACCCGTCGCAAGAACGCGCTGGAAGGCAACGCGTTGCCCGGCAAGCTGGCGGATTGCCGCAGCAAGTCGAACGAGGACACCGAGCTGTTTCTGGTCGAAGGTGATTCGGCCGGTGGATCAGCGAAGCAGGGGCGCGATAGCGAACTTCAGGCGATCCTGGCGCTCAAGGGTAAAATCCTGAACGTCGAGAAGGCCAACCTCGTTAAAATGCTCGGCCACGAGGAAATTCGCACGATCATCAGTGCGCTGGGCTGCGGCATTCGCGAGGATTTTGATCTGGCCAAACGTCGCTACGGCAAGATCATCATCATGACCGACGCCGATGTGGACGGCTCGCACATTCGCACGCTACTGCTGACGTTCTTCTTCCGCCACATGACCGAACTGATCCGCGCCGGCCGCGTGTACGTCGCGCAGCCGCCGCTCTATAAGCTGACGCGGAAAAAGAAAGTCGAGTACGTGCTGAACGATGCCGAGATGCAGCGGATTTACGTCGACCTGGGCACGGAGGGCACGACACTGCTCGTCCGCGACGATCAGGGAATCGAAATCCGCCGGATCAGCGGGGATGAACTGAAGCAGGTCTGCACGCTGCTGGACCGCCTGGCCGAGTTGGTGCAGGTGGTCGAGCGGCGCGGGATCAACTTCGCCGAATTCCTTGGCATGCGGGATGGCGAAGGCCATCTGCCGCAGTACCGCATCATTGTCGCCGGCGAGGAAAAGCTGTTCCACGAGCAGGCGCAGCGCGACGCGTTCCTCACGGAGCACAACGTGTCGATCGCCGACTCGGTCGTGCCGGCGGAGGACAAGAGCAAGCACACCAAGATCCAGGAACTGCACGAAGCCAGGGAACTGGAAAAACTTTTCACGCAACTGGCCGCGTTCGATCTGTCGATCGACGATTTCTACCTCACTCAGGAAGAAAGCGTCTCCGGCGAAAAACTCGCGACGCGCTACGCACTTTTACAGGACGAGAAGGTGACTGAGGTCGCCGGCGTCGGGCAGCTTATGAATTCGGTCGAATCCCTCGCCAAGCAGGGGATGGAAGTCGGGCGTTTCAAAGGCCTGGGCGAGATGAACCCGGAAGAACTATGGGAAACCACGCTCGACCGCTCGAAGCGCGTGCTGCTTCGCGTAACACTTGAAGAAGCCGGCGAAGCCGAGCGGCTGTTCACGGTGCTGATGGGCGAAGACGTCGAACGTCGCCGGCAGTTCATTGAAGATCATGCGCTGGAAGTTAAGAACCTGGACGTGTAAGGAGAGGGGCAAGTGATAAGGGGCAAGGGGCAAGCAGGAGATCAGCTTCGCTTGCCCCTTGCCCCGTGCCCCTGATTACTATTCATGAGCGAACGCGTAACAATTCTCGGCGACGGCGCGATGGGCATCGTTTGTTCGATCCTGCTGCGGCAGGGCGGGCATGATGTGACGATGTGGGGGGCGTTCGAGGAGTCGATCGACCGGCTTTTGCAGGACCGCGAACAGCGTCGTTTGCTCCCCGGGGCGCGCATTCCGAACGAGGTTCGACTGACCGCCAACGTGCAGGACTGCTTCGACGGCTGCACAATGATCCTGTCCGCCATTCCGACGCAGTACATGCGCGCGACGTGGAAGCGCCTGAAGCCGTACGTGCCGGCGGGGGTGCCGATTGTGTCGGTTGCCAAGGGGATCGAGAACGAAACCCTCCTGCGGCCGACGCAGGTGATCGCGGATGTGCTGGAACATTCGCTCGGCAAGAAGCAAAACGACCTGGCGGTGATGTCAGGCCCGAACATCGCCGCTGAGATCGCCCGCTACCTGCCGGCGACCGCGGTGGTCGCATCCGGCGCTGATGGCGTGGCCGAACGCGTGCAGCTTGCGATGAGTACGCAGTGGTTCCGGCTTTATACGAACAGCGACACCATCGGCGTCGAACTCGCCGGCGCGACCAAGAACGTCATCGCGATCGCCGCCGGCATATTGGACGGGTTGAGCGCGGGGAACAACGCCAAAAGTGCGTTGGTGACGCGCGGACTGGTCGAGATCACGCGGCTTGCCGTCGCGATGGGTGCGCAGGCCGCGACTTTCCAGGGCCTGGCGGGCGTGGGAGATTTGATCACCACCTGCGTCAGCCCCGAAGGCCGCAACCGCACGGTCGGCGAGCAGATCGGCAAAGGCCGCAAGCTTGCAGATGTGCTGGCGGACATGAAGAGCGTCGCCGAGGGTGTGCCCACCACCAAGGCGGTGCGTTCGCTGGCGCAACGCTACAAGGTGGAGATGCCGATCACCGAAGAGGTGTACGCGGTGCTGTTCGAGAACAAGGACGTGATCGCGGCGCTCACCGACCTGATGACGCGCGAACCAAAGCCGGAAACGGCACGTTAGGTGGCAGCCAGGGGCGAAAGCCCACGCGGCTTCAGCGCGGCAGCCGAGTCGCGCTTTGAGCATCCAACCGGGGTATGATGTGGCTATGAGGGTTCTGCGCTCCATCGCGTCCTCGCTCGTTCTGGCCACGCTCGCGTGCGCCGGCGTGGTCGTCACCAATGACGGCCAGCGCGTCGAAGGCGAACTGAAAAAGACGCCCGATGGCTGGCGCGTAACGCTGCCAGACGGTTCCACCAAGGACGTGGCCAGCGCGAACGTCAAGGTGATCGAACTGACCAGCAGCGGCGGGGGCAGCCAGATGGAGCGGCTGCAATCGCTGCGGCGGTCGGTCGAAGCGAGTGAGGATGTCCCAAAGATCATCGAGCGGTACCGCCGGTTTATCGAGCAGGCGAAGGAGAAGCCGGTCATCGACGAAGCGCTAGCGGATCTGAACACCTGGCAGGACCGTCAGACGCGCGGGCTGGTGAAAACCGGCAAACGCTGGATGACGCCCGCGGAGAAGAAAGACCTGGCGATCGCGATCATCGGCCGGGCGGACGAGGCGCGGATGCTGATCAAAGCCGCCCAAACCCGCGACGCGCAGGCGGCGGTTGATGCGATCCTCGAAGACGATCCGGACAACCTCTCGGCGCTCTATCTTCAGGGCGTGCTGCTTCAGAAACAGGAAAAATACCCCGAGGCCCGCAAGTCGTTTGAAACCGTGCGCACCGCGATCCCCGACCACGCGCCGACGCTGCACAATCTGGCGGTGTTGAGTTTCAAGCAGAAGCAGTGGGGCCCGGCGTGTACGCTGCTGGACCAGGCGCTCGCCGCCGCGCCCAATGTCCAGCCGCTGGTGGATGCGGCGGCGGAACTGCTGAACGCGCTGCCGGACGATCAGAAAAAATCTGCCTCCGCCCAGAAACTCGCCAAACGGTTCGCCGAGCAGGATCAGGCGCTCCAGAAAGTGATGCTGGACAAGCAGATGTACCGCTGGGGCGCCAAGTGGGTGGACAAATCGACCAACGACAATCTCATCGAGGCCGACAGAGGTGTGAAGAAGCGTCTGGATGAACTGCAAGGCGATTTTGATCTCACGCAAGGCAGGATCGAGCGGAACGAGGTGGAGATCACGCAGAACGAGCGCACGCTGCGCGAAATCGAAGGCCGGTCGTACGTCCGCACGGGGGACGGTTCTTATGTCCGCGTGCCGTACCCGCCGGCGTATTACGATATCCAGCGTGATATCAACAGGTTGCGCTCCGAACGCCAGGAGATGGTGCTGCGACTGGATTCGCTACGCGACGCCGCCAAGCGGGCACAGGCGGAATTGCCCGTGCCGAAGTATTCCGGCGTTGTGTCGGCGATCGGAGAAGACGGCGTGCCCATCGTGGTGCCCGAGGGCGTCGATCTGTCCACTGCGCGTCCCAAACCCCCGGCGACCCAACCCGTCCCCCAATCCCCCGCGCCACCACCGATCATCCGGATCGGACCGTCCAACGACGCGCAGTAGCGATTGTTTATCGCTGCATCTTGATGCGAGCTTTTCCGTCGCTTGAGCGCGAGAAAACCCGCATCACGATACGGCGATAAACGATGCGCGCGGAATCAGCGTTCTATGACGTCCGCGCAATGGTTCCGAGGGTGACGGTGGTTGGGACGAGGGGTATGGGTACGACTAAACGGTCGCCAGTTCGGGCTCTTCCACTTCGATTTCCAACATCTCCTGAACGCAGTTGTCGTCCAGGCCGATGCGAGCTTCGTCGCGGAGGGACTCGAGCATGATCGACAGCGCGTCTCGCAGGTTCCGTCGGCACTCTTCCAGCGTGTTGCCGTAAGTGATCGTGCCGGGAACCTCTTCGACCCATCCCACGTACCATCCGTCGCGCGTCGGCTTGATGATGCTGTGGTAGTGCTGCTTCACGCCGAGCATTCTTTGGCACGAGGGGGAGCGCGGTCAAGGATAATCTTGGCCTGTGACAACTTGGTTTCTCAGTTCCTGGGCATTGGCGAACCCGGTAAGTGTTCACCCTGCGGCACTTACGCCGGTTTGTTTTTTTCTTCTTCCCACAGTTCGGCGAGGTTCAAAAACTCGAGCATGTTCTGATCGAAGATCTTTTGCGCCCCCGGATCGGAGAGGGGGAGGCGAAGTTCGTTGATGACCTTGGTGCCCATCCCGATCCACTCTTTCCAGCTTGCCGCCGACGTGTTGTTCCAGATGAACTGGCCCATCTTATTGCTGAACGGCGCCCGCGGGAGCTTCGGGCCGACGATACCGGTCCGACGATCCAGCACCTGGCCTTCGCCGACTTCCAGTTCCTTCGTCTGGGCTGCCAGTTCGGGCATTTCGACGCCTAACTCCTTGAGCGACTTAAGCATGTCGTTCTTGGGCATCATGTCGCCGCGATCGTGGGCGATCCGGGCACCAGTCTTGAGCGTCTCGATCGCGGTTTCCTTGCCGCCGGAGCTAAGTTGAGCCTGCGCAAGCAGTTGGTACGCCTTGCTCATCTTCGGATTGATCTCGATGACCTTCCCAAACGCCGACCCCGCCTCGGCCGGCTCGTTATTCTCCAGCAACGCCCGCCCGAGCGAGAAAAACGCCAGCTCATCCTTCGGATTCGCCTCGGCCATCACTCGGAACTGCTCAATACGCGATTTCAGGTCTGCCACGGTTCAATCTCCTTCAAACCGAACTTTAGGGCCGATTCGGCTCAGACGCCAGTTGACCCACCCGCCCAAGCAGGGAAAGCTGCATCGACGTCCGGTCTAGCCGCCAGACCTCGCGCTGCGGAGCCTGCCTGGCGTAGTAGTCGAACAGGACGTGATTCTGGTTGCCCCGATCGTGTGCCCGGATGATCGGGGCATCGTCCGGCCAGGCGACGTCGTCGTTGTAAACCAACTCCAGGTGAATGTCCTCTGCCCGGGCCGGGGGCGTAAACAGCACGATCGCCGGGGCGCGAACGCGTTGCAGCACGGCATCGAACGCACGCTTCTGCGCCAGCATCTCGTCGGGAATCTCCCACACTGACCGCTGGATCATCGCGCCAATACTCATGCCGATGATCGCCCAGCCGACGACTTGGCTGGCGGTGCGGCTCCATTTCCGTTTCACCGACACCGACGCCACGTGCGGGGCCAGTGCGTAGAGCAAAATTAGCCCCGGCATGGCGTAGGCGATGTAGTGGAACAGGAAGATCGGATACCAGTGATACGCCAGCAGAAACGCCGGTAGGAGCGCAAAAAGCAGGAGCCGATTGCGGGTGACCAGCCCCGCCAATCCCATCGCGGCGATCGGGAGCATCAGGACGGTCGGCCCGAGCATCGATTGCATGACGTTCAGGCGGTTTTGCCACAGGATCGTGGGGGTCATCTTCGGGTGGTTGTGAAGCTTGACGAACGCCATGGTGAAGAAATCGTAGAACGCCTGCTTCTGGGGGATATCCGAAAGAGGCCGTGCGGCCCCGGCGACGGCGCCGAAGCTGAGGGCTGGCTGGTCTCGTTCATTGTAGTAGCTGAAGGGCGTTTTCGTGACCGATCCGGTGACGCGAAGATCGAAGACCGCCTGCAAGGCGAGAAAGGGTAGTGCCGCAGCAATCACCCCGCCGGCGGTTAAGGCCATCTTGCGGCCGGGCAGACGCATGAAGGTCGGCAGCATCCCGATGCCGACGATCGCCCCGTAGCACACCGCATCCAGCGGCCGTGTGATCGCCGCCCAACCCAGGAACAGCCCCACCAACGCCGCCGACTTCCACGAGCGATTCTTCTTCCACACCAGCATCGCCGCAAACGCCGCCAGCCCCAGCATCAGCATGGGAACCTGCGCCATGTACATCGTCGACAGCCGCTGCATCCCGAAAGAGCAAAGCAGCACGACCAACCCGACGGTCGCACACCACGGGTCGATCAATTCCGACAACACCCACCACAACAACCCGCACGCAACCCCCGTAACCGCCAGCGGCATCACCCACGTCGGCAAAGACAGCCAGATCGTCGGTACAAACAGCAACGCCGCGCCCGGGAACGACTGCGGCGCATACACTGGCTGCATCAAGACGTAAAAAGTGTCAAAAAACGCT
>JBBQQZ010000139.1:0-9162 GCA_038215325.1 Tepidisphaerales bacterium
GCAAGTTCGTCGGCGAGTTGGGCCTTGTGGGATCGGAGGTGAGCGTCCATCTCAGCCCCGTTCTTCCACTGCACCATCTCCAGCACCTCGGCCGCTTCGAGGCAGAGGGAGAGCATCTGATCTTTGGGGTTGTGGAACTGCTTCCAGTCGCGATCGTCGCGGAACTTGAGCAGTCGTTCGGTAAGGCGTTGAAGGTCGGACATGGCTGGTGTTTTACACCGACTCGTCGCGCCATGCTCGCGCTTCTTCGAACATCCGCGCGAAGGTGAGTTGAATATGGGAAACGATCTCGTCGCCCTTGAGATGATCCAGCCGGATCGGCTTGCCGTAGATGACGCGAATGCGGCCCGGACGGGGGATGATGCGGTGGCGCGGGTAGGCCTCGTACGCGCCGACGATGATGGCGGGTATGACCGGCACCTTCGCCCGGCGGATCGCCAGCGCCACGCCGCCGAGCACGGGTTGGAGCTGGCCGTCTTTGGTTCGCGTGCCTTCGGGGAAGACGTTGAGCACCTCCCCTTCCTGGAGCAGTCGGATCGTCTGTTTCACAGCGCCGACGTCGCCTTTTCCCTGCTCGATCGGAAACGCATTCAGCTTGCGGATCAGCCACGCGAACGGGCCGATCTTGAACAGATACGAATCCGCCAGAAACGCGAACGGCCGATCGAATGTAACCGCGAGCACGACCGGGTCGAGATAGCTCTGGTGATTCGAAACCACCAACGCCCCGCCCGCCTTGGGCATGTTGTCGCGCCCGCGAACCTGGAGGTTGAACATCACGCGCGTGAGGATCGCCGAGATCGTCTGGAGCGATCGCCAGATGAGGGAACGTTGTTTCTGGGGTCGGCGTGTCTGTGACATCAGCGGCGTTTCTGCCGCGTGCCGCGTGCCGCGTGCTGCGTGAAAATGGAAGATGCTCACTCCCTTTCCACGAAGCACGCAACGCGCGGCACGCGACCTTCTATGTGGGTTTCTTCGTTTCTGCGATCGTGATGATCCGCCGGACAACGTCCTCGAAGTTGAGGACGGTGGAATCGATCTCGATCGCGTCCTTTGGTTTTTCCAACGGGCCGACGAGTCGTTCGCGGTCGCGTTTGTCCCGGGCGAGGATCTGGTCCAGCACTTGCTTGAATTCCACGTGCTCGCCACGCGTGCGAAGCTGGTTGTATCGACGCCGGGCGCGTTCTTCGGGGGCGGCATCGATATAGAACTTGAACTCGGCGGTCGGGAAGACGATCGTCCCCTGGTCACGGCCTTCGGTGACGACGTTACCCCGGGCGGCACCGATCTGCCGCTGCTGATGGACCATCATTTCGCGGATCTGCGGGACGACCGCGACGTACGACGCCGCCTCGCTCGCCTCGCGCCCGCCGAGCAAGTGCGTGACCTTCTCGCCGTTCAGCACGACCGCAGGCGGATACGTGGTCCAGTCGAACTCGATCTTGGCGTGTTTGGCGATGTAGATCAGCTCGATGTGGTTGTTCAGATCGATCTGCCGACGGTGCGCCGCCAGGCCGATCGAGCGATACATATGCCCGGTGTTCAGAAACGCGTACCCCAGCCGCCGCGCCACCTCTTCGGCGACCGTCGATTTTCCAGAGCCTGCGGGACCGTCGAGGGTGATAACCATTTCGCTCAGTTGCCGGTTGCCAGTTCGTAGTTGCCAGAACGCGGTGCGCATTCTTCACTGGCAACTACGAACTGGCAACCGGCCAACTTCTCTCCTACTTCGCCGCCCACAGGAAACCGCGGCGCTGGATTGTAAGGCAGGGTTCGGCGGCCATGATGCTTTCCTGGTGCCCGAGCGAGTTGTAGAACACGCGTCCTTTGCCGTAGACGCGGGTCCAGACGACGGGCATATCGAACCGGCCGTTGCCCGAGTGCGGGCCTGCCGCGACGGGAAACTCGGTCGTCGCCAGCACGCGGTTGCCGGGGTCGGTGTGCATGTAGTATTGCTCGGAGCAAACGTCGAAATCTTGTATGCCTTCGACGATCGGCGAGCTGCCTTTGATCGTGCGAACGCGGTAGGTCGTTCCGTCATTGCCCGGATGCGCCACCCACTGCCCGCCGGTCATGAATTGCCACTCGGTTTGTTCGCGGAAGCTGTCGCACATCCCGCCATGACACCCGGCGATGCCGACGCCGTGCTCGCGGACGGCCTTGAACACCGGGTTTGCCTGTTCGTTGCTGATCTTGCCCATCGTCCAGACCGGCACGATCAACGACAACGCGTTCAGCTTCGCCTCATCCTTGAACGCATCGAGTGTGTCCGACAGCTCGACCTCGAACCCGTCTTCCTTCAGCACGCGCGCGAAAAGTTCGCCCACCTGCTTCGGCTGATGTCCGTCCCATCCACCCCATACGATCAACGCTTTACGTGACACGGTCGGCTCCTGTTGGTTAAGCGGCAGAGGATAACAGGAAGTGGGGTGAATGACGAAGTCCGAATGACGAATGACGAAATGACGCAGGCGGGCCACCGGCACGTGGTGAGCAAGGCACCAGGCCGGCGTTCGTCAGGCCGGATCTCCACGTTCCATCGCTACTTCGGCTGGCAGTTTGGAACCGAGTTTTTTTATGCGTCACAATCAAAAAACAATCGGCATCATTCTGATCGCGGGCCTGCTCGCACTGTTTCATCCCGATCGGCGATTCCCGCACCGGTCGCTCAACCGTACCGCTTGCCACCGTGCTCGATCCAGCCATCCTCGTGCCAGCCTTTGGGGTCGTGATGTGTCCAGTGGATGCACCCGCCGCGATCGTTCCACTCGTACTCGCCTTTGAACCGGATCGTGTGCCCCTCGTCCACCGGCACACGGCCGAACTTCAGGTTGTGGGCGATCTTTACGGTGACGTCCCCCGCCACCTCCACCAGGAACTGCTGGTGCTGCCCGGAGCCGTCGGAGTCGTCCAGATCGTCGCGAAGCACTTTCACGATCACGCCGTGCGACGTCACGATCGTATCCCCCTGCCGGTCCGCAAACAGCTTCGCGATCCCATCACGGGCGTCGGCGGGCGCGGGCGTCGATCGGGGGCGTGATGTCGATGTTGATCGCGGCGGTTTCGACTTGCCCAGCAGCGCCAGCACGATGCTCAGGACGAGTCGGAAGATTGCGCGCCACGCCTGCGGTTTCATGCGGTTCAGTGAGATCGGGTTGTAACTCGCGATCAATGCGGGTGCAAAACCGCACGCAACACGGACGTGAAGCCGGCCCCGGACAACGCCGGGGCCGACACGCTTCAATTACAGTTGCCGGGCCGATCAGTGATGATCTTCGAGCACTTCGCCTTCGTCGTTCAGCTCGACTTCCTGCTCTTTGCCGGCCTTGTCTTTGAACTCAAATTCGTAGTGGATCGTGCCGTCGGCGTAGGTTTCCTTCTTGATCTCCTCGATCGTCACGCCCGGAAACGCCTTGGTGAAGCCCGCCAGCACCGGTGCAGGCACTTGCTCACGGGTGATCGCAACTTCCTTCGCCGCCTCATCCCCTGCGGCGTCCTTGTACCCGGCATGGCCAGCGGACATCGTGCAGTCTTCGCACTTCTTGTTCGCGGCGCATCCGACGAGCATCGCTGCGGCAATCAAACCCGGGGCAATCAGTTTCGCAGTCATCATGAAAAGTTCCTTCTGTGTGTCCTCGTATTGTGATGCGGAGGCAGACAGAGATCAACAGTGCGAGGGTCGATTCTCAAGCCGCCGCAAGCGTGAAGAGCGTGATCTCCGGCCGGGCGTTGAAGCGGATGCGCCAGGTATGTCCGAGGCCACGATTGACGTAGAGCGTGCGGCCTGGGCCCACGTGGTACTGGCCGGCGACGTAGCGTTTATTGATGACAGGTAGAATCGGTGCCCTCAGAAACGGCGGACGGCATTGCCCGCCGTGGGTGTGGCCGGCGAGAACCCAGCCCTCGAAGCCCGCCCATTCGCGGCCATCAACTCCGTCGGGGTTGTGGCACATCGCGATGGTCGGGGTATTCGTCGGAAGCGCTGACAGCGCCGTGCGTCCGTCGTACGTTGGCGACCACAGATCATCGACACCCATGATCGTCAGCCCGTTGATCTGCCGGTGCTGGTTTCGGAGCATGCCGATCCCGCAATCGCCGAGCCGGTCCGCGAGCGCGTCGCCGACGAGCGTGTTGTCCCATGCGTGGCCGAAATCGTGGTTGCCGAGCACCGCATACGCCCCACCGGGCGGCGGGCGCAGGTGGCGCATCACGCGCCAAACATCGTCAACCCGCTCACCGGCGAAAGCAGTCTGAAAATCGCCGCTGATGAGCAGCAGGTCCGGCTCCAGCCGCTCGACCTTCCGAAACGCCGCCAACAGGTATTCGCTGCTCACCTGCGGGCCGATATGCAGATCGCTGATCTGCACGACTCGCCGCCCGACCCACCGCGACGGGAGGTTAGCGAGCGGCATGGTGACGCGAGTGGTCTCGATCCAATGCGGTTCCACGCCGACGGCGTACCCCCCCAAGCACGCCGCCGACGCGAAGCCCGCCCCGGCAACCCGCAAAAACCCCCGCCGCGACAAGACCGGGCGGGTGAGTTGAGATTCGTGATCTAATGTCGACCAATTCATCGAACAAGTACTCTACGATATAGAGTATTTATGTCAAGAGGAATTTCCGCTTTACGCTGACTTGGCTGCCGTTGCGGTTCATCCGTGTGGCGAATGAGGTATGCGTCGCCCTTTTGCCGAAGACAAGGGAATTCAGGCGTCGATCTACAGCCCCCACGTCGCCCGGCCATCCGTCAGGATATCGACGCCGTTTTCGGTGACGGCGATCGTGTGCTCGAAGTGGGCGGCCATGGATCGGTCGGCGGTGATGATCGTCCAGGCGTCTTCCAATTGCAGCACTTCGCGGTCGCCGATGACGACCATGGGCTCGATCGCCAGCGTCATGCCCTGGCGCAGTTTAAAATCGCTGCGGAGCTGCTCGGCGGTGACGAAATTGGGGACTTTGGGGTCTTCGTGCATCCGCTTGCCCACGCCGTGGCCGACGAATTCGCGGACGACGTTGAAGCCGTTCGATTCGACCTTGTGCTGGATCAGCCGGGCGATCTCGCTCCAGAGCTTGCCGGGCTTGATGAGCGACAGCGCGAGGTTGATCGATTCGCGCGTGACGTCGATCAGTTTCTGGGCCTGCGGGGAGATCGTTCCGACGGGCACGGTGATGGCGGTATCGGCGCAGTAGCCGTCGAGGTACGGCGTGACGTCGAGGGTGACGATATCGCCTTCTTTGAGCCGGCGCGGGCCGGGGATGCCGTGGACGATCTCTTCGTTGACTGAGATGCACGTGTCCGCCGGGTAGCCTTCGCCGGGCTTGTAGGTCGGGTAGTTCTTGGCCAGGCCGACGGCACCGTGCTTTTGCAATTCGATCTTGGCGATCTGGTTGATCTCTGCCGTCGTCACGCCGGGACGGACGGCGGCTTCCATCTTCTTCAGGGTCTGGGCCGCGATATGCCCGCAGCGGCGCATCATCTCAATTTCACGACGGGATTTGATGATGATGGGCATTGGATAGTTGCCAGTTGCCAGTAGTGAGTTGCCATCAAAACAAGAAACCCGGTTAGCGGCCACTGGCAACTGGCAACTAACGACTGGCAACTACCCTTGTCGTCCCTTGATCCGCTTGCCGCCTTCACCTGCGCCGAGGAAGCCGGCGTAGTTGCGGGTGAGGAGGTTGGTTTCGATGCGCTGGACCATGTCCAATAGCACCGACACCACAATCAGCAGACCCGTGCCGCCCAGGAAGGCGGCGATTTCGTAGTTGATGCCGAGGTAGGCGAAGGCGATTGTCGGCACGACCGCGATCAGGCACAGGAACGCCGCGCCGACGTAGGTCATGCGCATCATCACCTTTTCGAGGTAGTCGGCGGTGCGTTTGCCGGGGCGAAGGCCGGGGATGAAGCTGCCGTAGTCACGCAGATTGTTGGCGATATCCTTCGGCTTGAACTGCACAGTCGTCCAGAAGAAGGCGAAGAAGAAAATCATCGCCACCTCGGTGATGATGTACAGGAACTGGCCGTGCCCGAACTGCTGGTTGAGGAAGATGGTGGTGTTACTGAACCACCCGGTGCCGCCTTGCGAGCGGGCGAGTGCGTCGAGCCAGCCGAGGAGCATGCCCGGGAAGAGCATGAGCGACTGGGCGAAGATGACCGGCATGACGCCACCGATGTTGACCTTGAGCGGGAGGAACTGCTTCGCCCCGCCGTACACGCGGCGGCCGCGGGTGTGCTTGGCCTGCATGATCGGGATGCGGCGCTGGGCCTGGGTGACCAGGATCGCGGTCGCGACTACGAAGATGAACGACAGCGACAGCGCGATGACGGTCCCGGGCCCGTAGGTGCCCTGTCCGCCCTGGCCGGTGAGATCGAGGTTGCTCCAGAGCATGTTCAGCGCCGCCGGCATTCGGCAGACGATGCCCGCCATGATGATCAGCGAGATGCCCTGGCCAAGACCGTATTCGTCGATCTGTTCACCGATCCACATCAAGAAGACGCAGCCGGCAGTGAGCGCGACAACGCCGGTGACCCAGAACATCGGGCCATCCCACGTCGATTGAATCTTGCCATCCCCCATTGTACCGAGCCAGAAATACGCCTGCATCGCGGCGATGGGGACGGTGCTGTATCGCGTCCATTCCTGAATCTTTCGACGCCCCGCTTCGCCTTCCTTCTGGAGCTTCTCCAGCGACGGCACGACCGTCGCCAGGAGCTGGAAGATGATTGATGCCGAGATGTACGGCATGACACCGAGCCCGAAGATGGTGCTGTGCGAGAGGTTGCCGCCGGAGAAGATCGAGACGTAGGTCGCGATGCGTCCGGCAGCGGAATTATCGGTCTGATTCTCGCTGACGGCCATCGCGGCTTCGGCGCGCTCTTTTTCGGCTTTGGCAGCTTCGATCGCGACCGGGTCGCCGGCGCTCTCGGCGTTGCGGAGCGCGATCTTCGCGGTTTCAACCGTCTTTGCCTCGGTCGACAGGAATTCCCACTGGTCGACGCCGGGGATCGGGACTGAGTGCCCGATACGGAAGATCGCCAGCATCATGAGCGTAAACAACACTTTGTTGCGCAGCTCGGGGACGCGGAAAATATTGATCAGCGTTTTGAACATCGGAAGAACTTCCTAAAGCAGATTGCCGACTGTCGCATGCCGATTGTGGAGCAAAGTCACACGTTCGGCAATCGACAATCGGCAATCAGCAATCTTCAGTTACTCAGCCTTGGGGGCTTCCGCGACGGGCGCCTCGTCGGCGGCCTTCTTCTTGGGCTTTTCGCGCGGAATGAACTTCTTCTTTTCCTTCGGGAACGCGAACGCCTCGCCCTTGGCGTTGTTGGCAACGCCGCCGAGCTTGGCGATCTGTTCGAAGGCGGACTTGCTGTACCAGCCAGCGACGACGGTCAGCTTCTTGGTCAGTTCGCCGAACCCGAGGATCTTGACGGGCTGCTTGGTGTCCTGCACCAGGCCCTTCTCGATCAAGGCGTCGGCATCAACGGTCGAACCGTCTTCAAAGACGTTCAGGGAGTTGAGGTTGACGATGTAGAACTTGCGTTCAAAGTTGACGTTGTTGAACCCGCGCTTCGGGAAGCGGCGGTAGATTTCGGTCTGACCGCCTTCGTAGCCACGGCGGATATAGGTGCCGGCGCGAGCGCCCGAGCCCTTGTTACCGCGGCCGCTGGTCTTACCACGACCACTCGACTCGCCGCGACCCTTCCGCTGCCCGTGCTTGTGCGCCAGGCCGGCGGTGATTTCATGTGACTGTGCCATCTAAAAACTCCTATGACTAACGGCAGGGCAAAACGCCCCACCTCGCCAAAAACAAATCAACTAAACGCGAAGAAGCGAAGTGGCGAAGAATTCAACGAATGTCTTCTTCGCACCTTCGCTTCTTCGCGTTTCATCATTAAACCGCAGCCAGGACTTTCGCGCCGGTGTCGGCGGAAAGCTTGACGCCGCGATCGCGTTCGACGTCTTCGCGGCTTTGCAGCCGCTTGAGGGCGTCGATCGTCGCCTTGACCAGATTTTTCGGGCTCGTCGAGCCGTAGGCCTTGGTGAGAATATCGGTGATGCCGGCCAGTTCGAGAACCGGACGGACGCTCTTGCCGGCGCTGACGCCGGTACCCGGAAGCGCCGGGACCAGCACGACGCTGGATGCCCCGCACTTGCCCTTGACGGTGTGAGGGATTGTGTTGCCTTTGAGCGGCACTTTGATCATCTGACGGCGGGCGTCTTTGGTGCCCTTTTCGACGGCCATGGGAACTTCGTTCGCCTTGCCGTAGCCGATGCCGACGTTGCCCTGGCGGTCGCCGGCGACGACGAGCGCGCCGAAGCTGAACGTACGGCCACCCTTGACGACCTTGGCGCAACGGTAGATGCGGACGAGCGACGACTCGACGCCGCCTTCGTCACGATCGTTGCCACGGTCACGGCGCGGGCCACCGCGCTGGCCACCACCGCCACGACGCTGGCCACCACCACCACCACGCGAATCACGGCCACCGCCGCGCTGCTGGGGTGCCGGGGCTTGTCCGGGAGCTGCCGCTGCGGCTGCGGGCGCCGCCTGCGGGGCGTCGGATGCGGGGGCTTCGGTCGGGGTGTTCTGAGGTTCGATCGGGTCGCTCATGTGTTTCTCGTCTCTTAAAACTTCAGTCCGCCTTCACGTGCCGCATCCGCCAGAGCCTTGATGCGGCCATGATAACGACGACCGTTCCGGTCAAATGCAACCGCGGTGATCCCGGCGGCCTTGGCACGCTCGGCGATCGCCTTGCCTACCGCCTTGGCGGTGTCCACGTTTCCGCCGTTCGGCTTGTCGCCGCGGATGTCCTTTTGCAGGCTCGATGCCGCAACCAGCGTTTTGCCGGCGTAGTCATCAATGATCTGCGCGGAAATGTGCTTATCCGAGCGGAACACCGACAGACGAGGACGGTCCGTCGTGCCAACAAGGGTCTTGCGGATGCTCCACTTGCGCTTTTGCAGCCGCAGGGCTTTTGCTTTGTTCGTATCTGCCATAGTTGACTCCAGTACTGAGGACTGAGTGATGCGTACCGAGGTCGCTCAGTCCTCAGTCCTGCTGACTCAGTACTTATTTTGACCCGGCCCCGGCGAACGCCTTGCCCGGCTTGATCTTGACGACTTCGCCTTCGTAGCGAATGCCCTTGCCCTT
>JBBQQZ010000140.1:0-9034 GCA_038215325.1 Tepidisphaerales bacterium
CGCCGCCTGGGTCGTTCCCGCCATTGCCGTGCCTGCGATGAGACAGGCCAAGATGTTCTTGTTCTTCAGTGTCATTCGAAACCATCCTCTCCAGTTGCGATTTCGTCCGCTCCCTGCGTCGCCGGCGACGTGCCGGGGATCGTCTCGGGACCGATGCGAAATCAATTGAGTTCAAATCAAAAATCGACTCGTTCGTTCCAAATCAGATTAAGCGTATTACCACATGTTCCATGTTCGCCCCGCTTCGCCCCACGGGTGGGCGGGGCGAAGGGGGTGACGATTGAGGCGGGAATCGCCTGCCTGACGATCAATAGGTTTAGGGGATCGGTTTGACGATCAGGCGGACTGCCCATTGCCCATTGCCGTCGGTGTTCATCGTGGTCTTGCTCCACAGGTTGTCGCTTTCCTTGGGCAGCGCGGAACCGGGGACGCTTTGAGAGTGGCCGTCGAGGAACAGGACGTTGCTGGATCGGCCGTCCTGGCCTTGCTTGGGATTGCCGTGACGCAAGGTGAATCGCTTGGCGTCGTTGTCCATGAACTCCTGCCCATCGAACACCAGCACCACTTTGGCTGACTGCTTCACCGTGAACATGTTCGCGACTTTGGGTTGGATTGCCGCTGCCGACGTGGGAACGTAGGCGAAAGGCAGGTAACTGGACATCGCCTGAGTTGCCAGGCCCCAGGGTCCGGCGCTTTGGTTATAGCTGAAGCCGTTCACCGCGTAATTTGACCAGTATTCGTCCGTAGTCGTCGCCCAGTTGAGGCCACGGTATTTGCGGTAGCCGGCATCGCTGATGCGGCTGGCTGGAGGGTACGCCGTGAACGAATCCAAGGCGGTATCATTGCCGGATGGGCACATGAACGCGTTCTTGGTCAAGTCGTTCGCCGCCTTCATGTACTTGAAATCGGTCAGGCGCGCGATCCAGAAACGCCCGTCGCCCCCGTTCTGGAAGTGATAAGGCGGCAGCTTGCCTTTGTGATCGTTCATGTAAAGCATGCAGGCGTTGCCGATCTGCTTCAGATTCGACAGACACTTGACCGATGCCGCCGACCGACGTGCGCTGTTGAGGGATGGCAGCAGGATGCTGATCAGGAGCGCGATGATGCCGATGACGACAAGCAGTTCGACCAGGGTGAAACCACGACGCGATGTGCGAGACGATTGATCGAGATACATAACGGACTCCTTGCGACACCACCGGCTTTCAAGGCCCGGGCGTCGCGGTTTGAGACCCCCGGGGCGCTGGCACGGGTCCAGCAAACGCACCGGGCAATTGAAATCGAAATGAACTCCGCCGTCCGCTGATGATCGCTCGGCCTGCAGTGCCATAGTGGTACATCAGCGAACTGAGATAACTCTATCGAGCGTCAAGATTATACGCAATATCAAAATTCTGGCGGGCCGTTTTTTTTTCTTTTCGGCTGATCTTTCGCTTAGGTCGGACGGGTGCAAAGTGCTCGTTTATAAGGAGTTAGCGCCACCCGGAGTCACGCCGGCGGTAGGTGAAAAATTGTCGCAGGGCGCGACGCGAAACACGAAAATTTAGCACGGCAACCCGATCCACGAATGTCCGGCCGACGGACGCACGCCCTCATGAAGCGACGCGAATTATTACTTGATTATACGGAGTATCAACTCTACATTGGTCTTCTTGGTGTTGCGGGCGGTCGGGCGACCCCTTGCAACCCCGTCGGGAGCCCCAGCGGAGGCCCGACTGACCAAGGCGCGACTCAGAGCAGCCGTTAA
The DNA here is from genome assembly GCA_038215325.1 of Tepidisphaerales bacterium. Lineage (GTDB taxonomy): Bacteria > Planctomycetota > Phycisphaerae > Tepidisphaerales > Tepidisphaeraceae > BPJO01. Next base: position 1,748 of record JBBQQZ010000140.1, read on the forward strand.
CACACGGGTTTTAGAATGCCAGACTGTGAGAACGTCATTCGCTGGGGAGTGGTCGGCTGCGGCCAGATCGCGCTCGACAAGTCGCTGCCAGGCCTGTTGAGCGCAAAACGCGCGAAACTGGTCGCGATCGCCGATCCGCTTGAGCCGCGTTGCGCGTTGACGCTCGATCTGGCGAAGCAGGCGGGGCTCAAAAGCGTCCGTACCTACGCCGACGCCGCCGGCCTCTTCGCTAACGCAGACGTCGATGCGGTGTACATCTGCCTTCCCACCGGCCGGCACGCCGCCGCCGTGAGCGCGGCGGCGGAATCGAAGAAGGCGATCCTCTGTGAGAAAACGCTCGGCCGTAGTGCGGCGGAGGTTTGTCGGATGATCCAAGCCGCGAAACACGCCGGCGTGCCGCTGATGACCGCGTACATGTCCCACTTCGGTGATGTCTTCCAGGAAGCCAAGCGGCTGCTCGCCGAAAACCGCATCGGGCAGGTCACGTTCGTGTCGGCCAACTTCTCGTACACCTGTCTGGTCCCTTACCCGTCCGGCAAGCCGGGTGGATGGCGCTGGACCGACGCCGAGGGCGGCGGACCCTGCCTCGATATCGGCGTCTACCTCGCTTTTGGCATTCGCGAGATGCTCGATGACCGTATCGCCCGCGTCGGCGCCTGCCAGGTCAATACCATCGCGCCGAAGGACGTCCCGACGCACGACACAACGATGGCCTGGTTTCAGACCGCCGAAGGCGTACCCGGGACATTCGTTACGACGTTCTCGCACAGTGAGTGCGTGATCACGTTCTACGGCACCGAAGGCCGGCTTGATGTGCAGGGATGCTTCTCGCAAAAGCCCGGCGGACGACTCGAATGCCATGCCGGCAACTTTCACTATACCGGGGATTTGTCACACTGGAACCGCACGTGCCGGCGGCTCATGTCACTGAGTACTACGCGATTGAGATTCCGTACGTTCGCAGGCTTCTCGCCGAGTGAACGTGCGCGGAGAATGAAGACTCGATTCCACACGGAGACACCATATGTTGCAGTTCATTTCGGCGATCACGTTCATCTGCCTGATCGGAATTCACGCCGTCCTCGCGGCCCCCGACATGCCTTCACTCCCGCCAATGTCTCCTTTGAGTGAAGCGCTTCAAGCCGCAAAACCTGTCAGCCTGATGCCGGACAAACCGGTTGAGGCGATGATCTTCAGCAATCTTGCCGGGTCGACGCCCCCCGCTTCCGCCGAATGGGTTCCGCAGGCCGGCCAGGCGTCGATCCTGCGCGTCGAGACGTTCAATCAGCCGCAGCACGCGGACTGGGTGGACGTCAAATACATGATCCGCGAGCCGATCAAGCGGGGCGACGTGCTGCTGATGCGTGTGCAATCGCGCGCCGAGTATGCAAAGCAGGAATCGGGCGAGGCGATATTCGAAGCGTCTCTACTCCAGCGCAAGCCCGAGTGGTCGCCGCACCTTCGGGTGCCGCTTACCGCCGGTCCGGACTGGTCACTCATTGAGCTGCCGTTCGTCGCGCTGCGCGATGCGGACACTTCGGAGGGAGAAATTCACCTATCCTTCGGCACGATTCCGCAGGCCGTTCATGTCGGGACAGTGGAACTCTGGAACTTCGGCAACCGCGTGAAACTGTCGGAGCTTCCGCAGACGCGCTTCTCGTACAAAGGCCGTGAAGCGACGGCTGCCTGGCGGGAAGCGGCGCTACAGCGGATCGAGCAGATCCGCACCGCTCCTATCGATATCCGCGTGATCGACGCCGCCGGCGCGCCGATTCCCGACGCGCAGGTTAATATACGCCTCGTCCGGCCGGCGTTCATATGGGGAACGGAGGTCGATTCCGCGTTCATTGTGTCGCAAACTCCTGAAGCGCAGAAGTACCGCGACATGATCGTGCAATTGGTCGACACCGTCGTCATCGGCAACGGGATGAAGTGGCCGAAATGGAGCGGGAGTGCGCCGAGCCGCGCGCAGGCGCTAGAGGCGATCGACTGGATCGAATCGCAGAAGCTGCGGATACGCGGGCATTGCCTGGTATGGCCTGGCGACAAGTTTTCACCTAAGCGGGTCGTGCAGATGCCACCGCCTCGGGCGGAACTACCGCTGCTGATCAAGGAGCACATTCGCGACATCATGAGCCAAACAAAAGGCCGGATCGTCGGGTGGGACGTGATCAACGAGATGATTCACGAAAGGGATTACTTCAAATACATGCCCGAATCCGAGGCCGCGGAGTGGTTCAAAGTCGCCCGCGAGACCGACCCGCATGCGAAGCTTTTTATCAACGAATACGCCATGCTCAACAGCCGAAAGAGCCCGGAAAAGATCGCCGAGTATCTTAGCCAGGTGCAACGCCTGCGTGACGCCGGCGCTCCGATCGACGCGATGGGTATCCAAGGCCACATCGGCCGGCAAGTCCGGAACCCCGAGGACGTGCTCAAGGATCTGGACCTGCTCGCCCAACCCGGCCTCGAACTCCAGATCACCGAGTTCGACATCAACATGACCGACGAAGAACTTCAGGCCGACTACACGCGCGATTTCCTGATCGCGCTCTACAGCCATCCGTCGGTCACGGGCTTTACCATCTGGGGATTCTGGCAGCCCAAACACTGGAAGCCCGACGCCGCCATGTACCGCGCCGACTGGTCCGAAAAACCCAACGCCAAGGTCTGGCACGATCTTGTGCGCGGGAAGTGGCTGACCAATGTCAGCGGCAAGACCAATCCCGACGGCCGCTTCACTACGCGCGGCCACCTCGGCGACTACCAGTTCACCGTCACGGTCGCTGACAAGCCCGCGAAGCAGATGCGCACGCTGACCAAATCGGGCTCCACTCTTACGATCCAAGTCCCCTGAGCGGTCGGGCCCGTCAGACGGTTCATCAAGAAGACGCACTGTGACATCTCGGCCGATTCCCTACCCCGCTGACTCCGCAGGTGAGGCAAGTCCAGCCGTGACCCATGCCCCCATCGCGCCTCGCGACCGGTTGCCGGTCTGGCTGAAAGCCGTCTACGGCGCATCGCGCACGGTTTCTTACTTCGGCGGACAATTGCTCAAGGTGCCGAGCGCGTCGATCTTCGTCGCGGGGATGGGAATGTCACCGGCGTCCATCGGAATCATCTTCCTGATCTTCCGACTCTGGGACGGCATGATCGACCCGCTGCTCGGATGGCTGTCCGACAACACACGTTCCCGCTGGGGACGACGACGGCCAGCACCTCATCGCTGTTGGGGTCCAACATGGCGTCGCACCGAATCCACAATGACGGAGGACTGATGTCGTTCACAATCCGATGCTCGTCCAGAATCCAACCGCGTACGGTTAAGCCCGCGGTTGAAAGGAGTAGATCCAATTCAGCCCCCGCCGCCGGGACGCGGCTGCGGGATGAGGCGTCTATTGCGAGACGTCCTTCATGAACACGCCGTATTTCCAATTCGGCGAGCCCCAACTTGTCCAGATGTTTATCGGCAGCGGGAGTTCATTGGAGCTTCGCCTGAATCCGGCGGACCCGTCGCGCGTGCAGTAGGCAACACGATCGCGGTGCCGTAGCACAGGCTTCTGTTTGGTGGGATCCCACGACCAGTTGGTCTCAATCAGGAGCGGCGACTGCCATGCGCCGCTGTTATCCCACCAGGTCGTTCTGAAGCTGTGTGATAGGGCGTGGCGTTGGAATGCACCCCGGTACACGCCCGAATTGGTGAGCGTGTGCTCACGCTTTGACCAGTGGGGCGCGCCATAGCTGGTCGCCGAGCCGATGTTGGTCGAAGGCCACCCCACCGGGAGCGGGGCGGAGAGCGTGTCCATTGGCTTGGTGATCTCCGTGCCGCTCGGCCAGAGCCTGATGACATTCATCGTCTTGGCGACAAGGTCAGGATCCTCGTTGGGGCAGAACCAGACGCTGGGGCTCTTCAGGTACATCGCCAGCCGGCAGCCATTGCTGCCCTGCTGCCACGAGCCGTTCCAGTTGTTATCGAAGTATTGGCCACTATCAACGCCCACGACCCACTGGCGATTGTCGTTGTAGTACATCACGTAGGCGTGATAGATCTGCCGCATATTGCTTATGCAGACAACGCGCTTGGCCGCCTCCCTCGCCTTGTTCAACGCCGGCAGCAGCAGCGAAATCAGCACCGCGATAACGCCTATTACCACCAGTAGTTCGACCAGCGTGAACGCTGCGCGTTTGCCCTTGCTCACTGCGCAAAGCTTGTCGAAGGACATCTCGATCAAACTAACGCCATTTTGGATTCTGGATTTTTGTTTATCGATTGGGTCCGTCATGGTCTGCTCCTGTGAAAAGCATGATCTTCGACTCCACCAACTGGCTCGACCACTCGATCATGCGGCCTTGCGTCGTAGCGGCACATCACGGCGAAATCGCCTCGGCGGTAGCGGGTGGTGTCCAGCGGTAGAGAACGATTTTGGCGTAACGATCGTCCTCGTGGAACACGATGTATTCGCCGTTGGATCGCTTGATCGCGTTGATCGCGTAGAGCACGTCCGCGTCGCCGGCCGTGTTGTTGATTTCGGGTCCGGGCACGAACCGGCCGACGACCTTGCCGCCCGAGCGCTCGATCACCACCACCTGTTCGATCGAACTCATGTACGCAACAAACACGTACTCACCGGCAACGGCCATCGACTTGGCGACCATGTGCGGCTTGGTGCTGTACGGAATCGGCGTACGCCAGGCAGGCTCGCGGTTCCCTTTGCTCCAATTCGGGTACGCGCCGACGACACGGCCCAATGGCGCGAACTGGTTGTCATTGCGAGGGTGTTCGTCGGTGTAGCCGCCGCAGTAGAGGGTGTCGGTATCGACGTCGTATTCGACGCGATCGAGGCTCTTCCATCCCGGCGGGCGATCGACGATCTCGACGGCGTCCTCGGAATAGATCGGAATGCCGTTGGCATCAAGCCCCTTGCAGCGCATCCGACTGATCTTCCCCTGCCACGTCGATTCCCACAGGTCGCCTGAGGAATCGACCATTCCCGACACCCGGTCGCGCCCGCCAGTATGAATCACATACTCTTCGGATTGAAACGCCCCGTCGGCGTTCAGATCGCGCCAAAGCCATCTCGCCTGCGGCGGCGAATTGGGCGGCAAACCCCCCTGAGGTTCACGCTGAAGCATCACACACGGAACCATGATTTCGCCATCGAACCGATAGACGATGATGGCCGTGCCGGGCATGTCGGTCGTGTAGAGAAATCGCTTCCCCTCGATCCGCACGACGCGAACCGAATTGGGCTTGCGGTTCAGACGCGGGTCTTGCGGGTAGCGGAACGGGTCCAGCGTGTAGGCGGCGTGCTTCCACCCTTTGCCGGATTCGGCGGCGTCATAGTCGATTTCGTAGCGCTCCTGCATGGAGAACACCGCGGTCTCATCGGCGGGGTCGGCGTCGGCGGTGTCAACAAAGTGGAGGCCCTGGAGTTGCCATTTCAGTTTGCCTTGCGGATCGAACACGCGCAGATCGCTCCCGCACCAATTAAAACCGTTGCAACTGACGTAGAGGTTGTCCTCGGAATCGACGGCCACGCCGGTGATGCCGTAGAACCGATCAGGCCCCATCTGCCCAGGCACCTTCCCTGCGAACACGCCGCCGGTTTCGCCGATCGTGCCGACGCGCTTCGGATCGGCGGTGACATCGTATATGACGATCTGTTGTGCTGGCCCGTTGTCGGCTACAAGCAACCGGCCTTGACGGTCGATCGCCAGCGCGCTGGGGCGTTTGACGTCGCCAATCTCCTGCGGCTGCTTCGTCCCGTCGAACGAGTACTTCAGCACCGCCTCGCCGATGCGCGGCGACGGGCTGCGGATCACCCACAGCGCGTCTTTGCTGGCCACGATCGTTCCGGCGGCAGGACAATTAAACTTCCGCAGAAGCTTCATCGTTTCGGCGTCGTACACCTTAATTTCGCCGCCGGCGTTGTCGGCGACGAAAAGCTCACCGCCCTGCACCGTCAGCCCCGCCGGGCCTGTTTTATCCTCGGTGACCCGCAGCCAGCTTTTGTCCTTTTCGCCACCGGCAAACGGCGCGGGCTTGCCCGAGTGAAGGTACCGGCGCACAAAGCCGCTCTTCATCCCCGCGAAAACGTACTTCTCGTCGGTCGCAATGGCATACCCGGCCAGGAAATTATGCGTATCCGCCATCTTCCCGATGACCTCGCCGTCCTTGTACACGCCGATCTCGCGTCCGCCTTCATCCCACGGGCTGTTGGCGAACACCCTGCCGTCGGGTGTTACCGCGATCGCGAACATCTGGTTCTGCACCCATTTGCCGGTCTGTCGGTTGCCTTCGCCAAACGTGTTGCCGATCCAAGTCGTCTTCGCCGGCAGCACCGCAGGAAGCGGCGTCGCCACTTCTTCGGCAAATGTCGCGGATACGATGAGACACGCGACCCATGAAATCCGGAGGAATCCATTCATCAGTTGATCCTGTGCAGATAGAGGACGGAATCGGAACTCAACCACTCAGTTCACTTCCTGCTTCTTCGCCGCCTTCCACGCATCCTCCGGCAGCAACGTCCGGGCGTGGCCGTCGAAAAATAGAACATTCGTCATGAACCGATGCCTTAAGGAGAGGAACTGCTCTGGGTTGCCGAACATCACGCAACTGCCGCGGACGCGCCGGTCATTGTAAGGATTCTGGAGGCGATTCATCAGCAGCGTGACGTTGGTGATTCCCGGCTGCCCGCCCCGATCGACGCAATCCATCACGAAAGGCTTACTGGAAGGCCGCTGCGTGATGGCGGCGATCCGGAACGGCTTGGAAGAATAGTTCAGCATCCCGAGACTGCCGATCGACAGCGAGCCGGGATAAGAGTTGTTCGGCATTAAGTGCTTCTTGATCACCCACCCCGGCTGCGGGCTGGACGGATTCGGGTAGCCTCGCATCGCAACGCCGGGAGATTCCGGGCACCAAACGTACTGGTTACTAGGCAATCCCCCTGCGGCAATGAGTTTGCTCCACCAGATATGATCGGTTTCTCCGAAGTTGCTGGGCGGATACGGCTTCTCGAAACGATACGACTCGGGAGAGTAGCCCCCTGATTCGATCATGTACAACGTCATCGACAGCCCGATCTGTCGCAGGTTGCCGAGGCACACGGTTGTTTTTGCAGCGTGGCGCACCCGATTGAGTGCCGGCAGCAGCATCGAGATCAAAACCGCGATAATGCCGATCACCACCAGCAATTCGATCAACGTAAATCCGTGCCCTCGGGATCTGTGCGTCATCACGTACTCCGTTCGATCAAGTCTCAAAAAACTCCCCCGCCGCCTATT
>JBBQQZ010000141.1:0-9028 GCA_038215325.1 Tepidisphaerales bacterium
ATCCGTTCACGTTCCATCCGCCGTGTGCCGATAACCGATGTATAGCGATCGACCTGGCACAATCGGAAAGCGTGCGCATGCGCAATAGTCTGAACTGGATCCGTTGGCTGCTCTGTGGCGGAGCCTTTGCAGCAGTGATTCTGACGGCAGGATGCCAGTCCGAGACGGTCACCATGCGCCCCGGTGCCAACGGATCGACCGAAGTCGCCAGCCCCTCCTCCGCGCCCCCGGTGACGGGGGACGCGATGCTGATCGCGATGCCCGACGCCTCCACGCCCGCCGCCAACGTCTTTGGCGAACTGCCGAACCTCGTCACCGACCCGCGCGCCGGTGCCAGCGAATTCGGATTTCAGCAGCACACCTTCGTTGACGAAGGCTACGACGCCGAGCCCGCCATCAGCCCCGATGGCAAGACGATCGCGTTTTCCAGCACGCGCCACTCCGCAACCACCGACATCTACCTTCAGAAGGCCGATGGGCTCGCGGTAACGCAGCTCACCTCCGACGCCGCCGACGACGCCTTCCCGGCGTTCGCGCCCGACGGCCAGAAACTCGCCTTCGCCAGCAACCGCTCAGGATCGTGGGACATCTATATGATGGACCGCACCGGCAAAAACATTACCCAGGTCACCTCCGGCCCGGCGCACGACATGCACCCGTCGTTTTCCCCCGACGGCAAACGCCTGGCTTACTGCTCCCTCAACGCCCGCGGGCAGTGGGAACTGTGGATCGTCGACCTGATCACCAATGAACGCCGGCAGATCGGCTACGGCCTGTTCCCGAAGTGGGCACCGACCCGCGACAAAGACATCATCGCCTTCCAGCGTGCCCGCAATCGCGGCGGACGCTGGTTCAGCATCTGGACCGCTGAAATCATCGACGGCGAGGCCCGCTCGATCACCGAAGTTACCGTCAGCACCAACGCCGCCGTCGTCAGCCCGAGCTGGTCGCCGGACGCGAAGGACATCGCGTTTTCCACGATCGTCGAGCCGAACTCGGTCGACAGCCGCGGCAAGCCGATGGGCCAGCAGGACGTCTGGACGGTCCGGGCCGACGGAACCGGGCGGCATCGCCTAACCGACGGCAGGGGCATCAATACCGCCCCGTACTGGGCACCGGACGGTAGGATTTACTTCGTAAGCAACCGCTCAGGTACGGACTGCATCTGGAGCGTGAACGCCGGTGGCAAGAACTACTCGACGGCGGCAGTGCCCAAGGATTAGTAGCACGGGCACCTGAGCCCGTGTCTTGAGCTGTAACAGCGGGCGAGACGCCCGTGCTACTGGTTTCACGGAGGAAACCATGACGAACATGCGATGGATCGCGGTGATCAGTTTGATCGTCGCAGCATGCCTGATCGCAGGCTGCACGGAGAAACCGAGTCCCTACGGCCGCGAGAACGCGCTGGCGATTCCGGGGGCGCAAACGCGCATCTGGGCGGTCGCACCGGTCCTCAACCTGTCCGGCCAACCGGGCGTCGATCCGCTCCTTCAGGCCGACATCCTCTACCAGCAACTCCAGACCGTGCAGGGATTGACCGTCATCCCGGTGGACCGCGTCGCCCAGATCTACGCCGCCGCGAATATCGAGCAGATCCAGTCCCCTGAGCAGGCGGCGATCGTCATGGACTCACTTGGTTGCGAAGGCCTGATTGTCGCGACCGTGACGCAATTCGACCCCTATAATCCGCCAAAGTGGGGAGGCAGCGTGCAGTTGTTCCAGAAGCCCGGCAACGGCGTGCGTGTCCCGCCGCCCGATCCGCGTGAATTGCTCCGCGCTGGCGCTCCGCCTCCGGAGGCGAATCTGCCCATGGTGCCCGAAATGGTTCAGGTGGTCGGCATGTTCGATGCCGCCAACGGCACGGTCCGCGACGCCCTGATGACCTACGCCCAAGGCCGCCACGAGCCCACCGGACCCATGGGGCTCAAGGAATATTTCGCCTCGATGGACCGATTTAGCGGCTTTGCGTACCACAGGTTGTTGGAAGACCTTTTAGTTCAGATGCGAAATGGTCGATAAAGATCGAGGAGACAGGAGATAGGAGACAGAAGACAGGAGTCCGGTACGCCGGGTCTTTGTTCTCTCCTATCTCCTCATCTCCTGTCTCCTGTCTTCTTCATGAGCCTTCAGCATGTCGAACGAAACGAAAACGCTCTCGCTCTCCAAAGGCAAGCACCACTTCTGCTTCAAGTACGAAGCCGGCCAGGAGAGCCACGTGCTGGATACGCTGGTCGAAATGGTTCACCGGCGCGACCTTCCCTTCGACTGGTTTGACGCCGCCGTGCTGTCGCATCAGCTTGGCCAGCATTTGGCAAAAGAATTGAAGACCCTTTTGCCGAAGAAAGTTGCGTGAGGAGTTATCGCTCCATGCGGTGACCGGAAAACGGGCACCGTAAAGACGGATCAAGGATGACCCGTCTGGTTCTGTCAGGGACGCCGTACCCCATCGGCAGGACGCACTTCTCACATCGAACGGACAACGTGAGCTGAGGATCGGCTCATGCATTCGGGGATCGCGACGTAGCGATGCCCGCTCCCGGATACCTGCCGCATGGCGATCCTCTTATGAACAGCTCCACACCAGCTGCCTCAACCGCAGACACGCACGAAGTTAAAGAGTTCTGTCCGCTCGTGAAGGCGTTCCTCGATTATCTCAAGCTCGAGAGACACTTCAGCGACTACACCGTCCGCTCCTACGGTGCCGACCTTTATCAGTTCGGCCATTTCCTCGGCGGAAAGATCGGGACGCACTTCTCGAACGCCGAGCGAATCGGCCCGACGAGCGAACCGCTCGACCCGAAGTTCGTCCGCTGTGAGACGATGACCATCCGCGAGTTTCTCGCGTATCTCACCGCTCAGAACTACACCAAAAGCACGACGGCGCGCAAGCTCGCGACGCTCCGCTCTTTCTACAAGTTCCTGATCCGTCGCGGCCAGCTCAGCGTCAACCCGCTGAGCACCATCCGCACGCCCAAGCAGGAACGCCGGCTGCCCAAGTGCCTGGACCTCGAACAGGTTCAGAAGCTCCTGGAAGCCCCCGGCGAAGGCGACATCCTCTGCATTCGCGACAAGGCGATGCTCGAAGTGCTCTACTCCTCCGGCATTCGCGTCAGCGAACTGGTGGACCTGGAGACACAGGACATCGATCTGACCGAAGGCGTGCTCCGCGTGCGCGGAAAAGGCCGTAAGGACCGTCTGACCCCGATCGGGTCGCAGGCGATCCTCGCGCTGAAGCGTTACTTTGGCGTCCGTCAGTCCGACCCGAAGATGAACACGCAGTTCACCCACAAGGTCTTCCTCAACAAGCACGGCGAACCGCTGAGCACCCGCTCGGTGCGCCGCAAGCTGGATAAGTATCTGTCGATCGCCGGGCTCGATCCGGGAATCAGCCCGCACACGCTGCGCCACAGCTTCGCCACGCACCTGCTCAACAACGGTGCGGATCTGCGAAGCGTCCAGGAACTGCTCGGCCATCAGAGCCTCAGCACCACGCAGGTGTACACGCACCTGACCACCAAACGGTTGAAGGAAGTCTACGATGCGGCTCATCCCCGCGCCGGCGATGGCCCGATTCCGCACCCGGCATTGCAGCCCTCGGTCCCTCACTACCCGGCCAAGGCTGGCTGAACGCTGTGTAAGGCATCAGCTCCTTGGGGCCGGGTGACTACGACAACGATAGGGAAGGAAAAGCCCGCGACGAAAGTCGCGGGCTTTTTCGTGCGCCATTTTGTCAATCGAATCGTATGTTAAACCTAGGTGAAAGCGGCGGTTACGTCCGACAATGGACCCGCTTCCATCGCCGTTGTAGGGCTCACGTCTGCTGAGGACGCTGCGTTCGTATCAGTTGGAGCATCGGAGTGGATATGAGCGTAATACCCCTTGGTTATCTATGCAGGCAGTCGGCTTCGCCAAAACAGGCGAAATTGACGCATTTGCCTGCCCGCGAATCTGTGTCAGATTGTGAGCAGGATATTCCTATGACGCTCACTACCCCCTGTCATTCTCCCAGACACAGCAAGTGGCATATCGCCAGCGGCATGGTCGTGCTGTTGACGGTCTACATGACCGCGATGGCGTCCATCCGCTGGTATCTGGGACAGTAGGTTGGCACCCTCATTAACGGCGAAACCGCAAGCGACGTTCGATCGTCGCTTGCGGTTTCGCAGGCATTGCTGAGGACATTCTAAACGCCCATCATTTCGCTTCGGCGGCTGCGGGGAGCAGGCTGGGGGGGGTGAGCGTGCTGGTGATGCTGCCCTTGACCAGGCCGCTCGGGTCGATCTGCTCGACTTCCTTGGGCTGAATGAACTTGATCTTGCGGGCGGCGTCTTCGACGACTTCGCCGCGGATGCCGATGAACAGGCCTTCCATTTTGATGACGTTGGCGTCGTCGGAGTTGACGTACACGACCGTGCGCCCGCTGGCCGGATCGGTCAGGCGATAGAGTGTGCGTCCGCCGTACGGAAGCGCCGACTGACGCAGCGTACCGGTCGCGGTGAACTGCTTGACGGCGGCGTCCTTGATCCGTTCGTCGATCTCCTGGCCTTCGGCTTCCAGCGGCCGGGTCTTGCTGGCGATCTCGTCGCGAAGACGCTTGGTCTCGGTGTATTGCACCAGCGCGTCCTTGCGAACCTTCAGACCCTTCACGCGAAACTCCGCCATCCGCAGCATCGATTCGGGCAACTGCTTGTCGGCAACGACCTTCTCGTACGCGCCAAGAAGCTCATCGATCGGCTGCTGCTCCAGAGGCAGGCGGCTGGTCTCGTCGAACTTGGCTTCGAGCTCATCGAACTGCTTTTCCGCAGACGCCTGCGCGCCTGCGGGCACCGTGGTCGGGCCTTTTGGGGCGTCATTGGAGGCGACGGTGGTGTTTGCGGGGTCGGGTTGCTTGCTTTCGACGGGCGTGACGGGTGCTGCGGTGTTCCCGCCCGTTGAAGCGGGCTCGCCAGTGGTCGTGTTGTTTGCGCCGGTGTTGTTCGCTACCTCGCCGCCTTCGACGGGCTTTACTTCGAGCGTGCCGTTGTTGTTGATCACTTCGACGCGCTTCACCGGCTCAACGAATTTCTTATGAACGTACATGAACGTGCCCGCCGGCGGGGCGATCTTGAAGTATTCGTCCTGTTCGCCCAGGATCTTCACGTCCGAGCCGCCGTGCAGTTGCAGCGCGACCTTGGTGATCATGTTATTGATGTTGCTGGCGATGCGGACGTTTACGTTCGTCGCATCGTCCCGCACGCGGCCGACCGTACCGTCGCCGCGCTTCTCGACCCACGCCTTGCCCACCAGGCAGTACGTGCCGACGGGGGGAAGAATCTTCACCCACTCCGGCTTCTCGCCCACCGCGACGACGATGTCGCCTTTATTCAGCTTGACGACCGGGTACTCGTTCTCGCCGGCACCGGAGCGGACGTAGACGTTGTCGGAGTTCACCAAGCTGGAGAACTGATACTGCGACATCTCCAGATCGGTTGGCGCGGCTTGCGCCAATGCGACCGGTGCGGAAACGAACGTCAGCGAGCAAATAGTCAGAATCGAGGCGGCGATCAAAGGCAGGCGAGTCATGAGCACCTCCATGTGCGAAGTCGAGCGAGCCGGACAAATCCGTCCGGGGGTTCCCAAGTGCGAGCTATTGTGCGTGAATTACCTTTCATGTTCAAGGGGTTGTGTGGCCGAGTGACAATGCAATTTGCATGAGTATCCTCTGCCGGGCAGTTCAGGGAAGGTCGATTTTATGATTCTTGCAGGCGACATCGGCGGGACGAATACCCGCCTGGCGATTTTTGACGATAAGCGAAAGCTGGTCCGTAAACCCTCTAAATTCCCCACCGGGGACGGCAAATGCCTGGACGAATACGTGGCGAAGGTGCTGAAATCGGTCAAAGGCGAGAAGATCACCCACGCGTGCCTCGCGATCGCCGGGCCCGTGATTGACGGGATTTGCAGCTCCACCAACATCGGGCGCAAATTTGTCGCAGAAGACATCCGCAAGGCGGCGGGGCTGGAATCGCTCATCCTGATCAACGACCTGGTCGCCAACGCCGCAGGCATCGAGACGCTCGAAAAGAATCAAATCTTCACGCTCATCAAAGGCCAGAAGCACCACGGCAACTGTGCGATCGTCTCCCCCGGCACGGGTCTGGGCGAAGGGGCGTTGATCTGGGACGGGCATCGACATCGCCCGATCCCGTCCGAAGGCGGACACGCACGCTTCGGGCCCACCACGGAAGTCGAAAGCGATTTCCTGGCGTACCTCTCCCGAACGCTCAGCACGGTCACGTACGAGGACGTTTGCGGCGGCAAAGGGATCGAACCGCTCTTTCGATTCTTCGTCGAACGCGGCGAAGCCGTGCCGGCGGCGTTTATGCGCAAATTCGATAGAGAAACACCCAAGCGGCGCGCCATGCACATCTCCGAGGCCGCTGTCGATCAGTCCGTGCCCGCAGCGGTGAAAGCGATGGAGTTCTTCGTGCGCACGCTGGCGATCGAAGCCTCCAACATGGTCTGCAAGGTTTTCGCCACCGGCGGCGTCTACCTCGGCGGCGGGATCCCGCCGAAGATTTTGCCGCTGCTGAAGTCGCGCAACTTCAAGGACGCATTTCTCACGCACCGCATCGAACCGATCGCCGAACTCCTGAAACAGGTTCCCGTCCGCGTCATCCTCCACGACGACACGGCGTTGGAAGGTGCCGCCAACTACGGGATAAAGTTCGACGCCTGATACCCCGCCTACTTAGGCCGCGCCGGCGCGTGAAGAAAATTTTCACCGTGATTTTGGGCGTTATTTGAACTTATGAGGCCCGATCTCGGTGTATTCGCTGCCGGGTCGCTGTAACGAGTCGTTGGTTTGCACGATGTTGCCTTTGCCGTCGCTGTAGGTGTGCTTGTAGTGGAACGAAAGTTTCACCAGGCTGCCGTCGACGTCGCGGTAATCATCCACTTCGTACACGCTGTTGATCCGCGTGGTTTGGTCCTTCTCGCCGCTAGCCATCTTCTGGTTGAAGGTCGCCTGCTGCTGCTGGGAAATCTGGTCATACCGCGCTGCGGCTTCACGCATCGCGTTGGCGAAATCGCGGATGCGGTTTTGCGCCAGTTCCATGAGCATCAGTTGCGACTGCGTGAACCACTTCGGCGTCGCCAGATAGGTGTTGTACGCCGCGAGGAATTGCGGATAAAGCTTGTCGAACTGCTGCTCCGGCGCCGCCAGAATTAAATTGGTCATCAGCGACCAGCTTTCCGAGCGAATGTTCTGATTCGAGTACGGCGGCATGATCGTATACATGATTCGCACTTCCTCGCGGTACGCGACGCCGGCCTTGTCGTACGAGAAAATCATGACGTGGATTCGTTCGTCGTTGCCTTGATCGTTCACACCCATCTCGCGGCTCATGCGCCGCATCGTTTCCTCCATCTTGGTATCGCGCTTATCCGAGACGAGGCGGATGTTGACGGCATCGGTTCGCTGCTTGGAGAGGATGTTCGTGAGGTACCACTGCGCGATGTCCGCCGGCACGGGCATGCCGGAGGGGGGCAGGGGCGCGAAGCCGGGGATGGGGTTGGCTTCGGTGTACATGAAGGACAGGAACGGCACGAGGTTTAACTGGCCGCCTTCGGGGCTGGAGATCTGGATGTGCGGCTGCGGGTAAGGCGTGTTGCCGACCGACCATTCGATCCGGCCGTCCGCTTTCCAGGATTGCGGGATGATCATCGTGTAGGCGACGACGCCGCCCATGTTGACGTCACGGAACTCGACGCGTTTGAGTTTCATCACCTCGGGCATCGCCGCTGTATTGGCGCGACCGGGGGCGGGATTGGCGGGGACGTTCAGCGGGTTGTCGGGTGCCGGAATCGGTACCGGCGTAACCGGCGCGTTCAGCGGGTTGCCCGGATCGGACGAAGCCGGCGGCGGGGCGGGGGGGGTGATCGGCGGGTTCACGGGGTTCAGCGGGTTGTTCGGCTCCGCCGGGCTCGGCGGGGGGACTTCGTGAAGCGGCTCGCTCGGAGTGACCGGCGGCTTCGGAAGTTCGGGCACCACGGGTTTGAGCTTGTAGGTCTTGCTGCCGGTGGAGAAGGTCACCGTGTCGTCTTCATTTTCACGCGACTGGAACGGGAACGAATTTCCGTTGACGATGAACGAGCCCTTGATGTCGCCCGAATCGTCGGTCTTGGCGGTGAATGGGTAGACCGACGCGCCTTGGCGGACTTGGCCCGTCAGCGTGCCTTCATCCTCGGAGTACGTCAGCACGACGAGCGAGAGCCCGTCGCCGGTGTACGTAAACAGCGGCTGCGCCGTCCCCGGATTGTTCTGCGCGACAACCGGCGACCCGCCGAGCAAAATCACCAGCGCCACAGCGCTCAACCAATTACGAACGGAGAATAACATGTGCGTGCTCCCGGAAGTGAAGGGTCTGACCTCGCGAAACGCCCCTCAGGCGCTTCGCATAACCACTGTCGTCTATTCTGACACGTCGAGGCCAAAAATGTCAGCTATTTAATCTTCACCGCCGCAAATGCCGCGTCGGCGGCACGGAGCGTCTTGTCGATCGCGGCTTCGTCATGCGCGGTCGAAACGAACCACGCCTCAAACTGGCTGGGCGGGATATGCACGCCGGCGTTGAGCAGGGCGTGGAAAAAGCGTTTGAAGGCTTCGGTGTCGCAACTGGTGGCGTCGCGGTAGTCGTGGATGCGCTGGCCGGGTTCGCGGACGAAAAACGGGCAGACCATGCTGCCCACGCGGTTGACCGTCACCGGAACGCCGGCACGTTCTCCTGCGGACTGAAGTCCGCTCGCCAGTTTGGCGCTCATCGCGTCGAGTTGTTCGTAGCAGCCGGCTTCCTTGAGCAGTTCAAGCGTGGCGATGCCCGCCGCCATCGCCATCGGGTTGCCGCTGAGCGTGCCCGCCTGGTAGACAGGGCCTGACGGGCTGATCATCTCCATCAACTTTCGCGACCCCGCATACGCCCCGACCGGCAGGCCCCCGCCGATGATTTTGCCGAGGCAGGTGAGGTCGGGCTTCACGCCGTACAGCACC
>JBBQQZ010000142.1:0-8965 GCA_038215325.1 Tepidisphaerales bacterium
CGGCTGCGGATCGGTGGTCGGTTTGTCGGCCAGGTCGCGGACGGCTTGGTCGTAGTCGGCCTGGAAGGTTTTCCAGTCGGGCGCGACGTAGCGTTGGAGGAACGGGCGGATGCGGTCGGGGTGGTAGAGTTGCGAGCCGTCATTTCGGCCGATCTCGATCGGCGTGTCGCCGAGCGCTGCGGCGCGCATCATCGCGAGGAAGCTAAGGCGGTACGCGGGCTTCTCCCGCAGCATCGCCGCCAGCGCCCAAGCCTGGGCGTAGTACGATTCCCGCAGCGCCGGATCGCGATCGCGCAGGTCGCCGGCGTGGATCATGACGAGCGTGTCGAGCGGGATGAGGTAGTTGCCGTCGATCGCGTTTCGCAGCGCGGCCTGGCGTCGCGGGTTTTTCGTTGGGTTGAACGTGACGACGGTGTCGGTGAACGTGTAAGTCTCGAACGTACACGCGAGGCCTTCTTCGAGCGTCGGCGGGAGTCGCGTGCGGAAGTAGCGCGCGACGAACTGGTGCAGACCCTCGTGGGCGGCGGTGGTGAGGGTGTCGGATTCGTTGCTCAGCCAGCAGACGAACTCGTCCTTCACCGCGTACCCGCCGTTGAGGACGGAGAGATACGCCTCGGCGTCCTTACCGGTCGTGGCGATCGTGTAGCGTGCCCATTCGTCGTGTGTGGCGAAGAAGTGGAGGTTGAGTTTGCGTTCGTCGGGTTTGATCGCGGGCACCAGCGATGCGTACTGCGTGAACGCGCCTTCCATCACCCGGGCGAAGCGTTGGACGGAGTCGTTGTCGGTGACGGTGGTGTAGATGACGTAATGCGCCGTCTCGATTTGCCGGCCGGTGATGTCCTGCCATTGCCAGTAGCTGGTGCGCTCGATGCGAACTTCGTTCTTGGGTGTGGAGTCGCAACCGAGAATGAAGACGAAGCACAGAAGACGCGCAACGCGAAGCGTTGCGGCTAAGGTCAGCCTGTCATACGCTTTGGGGATGTCACAAGTCCGAGTCGATGTCATCAGCATTGGTGCGTTATCCCGCAATTTGCTGTGGAAGGAAACAGACGCCGTCCGCACCCCGCACGCGACGTGTACGCTGGTGCGGGCGGGGAGCAAGAACATCCTGGTTGATCCGGGATTGCCGCCGGTGGTGATTGCGGCGCGGTTGCATGAAAGGACGGGCTTGAAGCCCGAGCAGATCGACACAATCTTTCTCACCAGCGCGCGCCCGGCGCATCGGGCGGGGATCGGGGCGTTTAAGAAGGCCGTTCGGTTCATCCACGAGGTGGAATTAAAGACGTCGATGCAATATCTGGAAGCGATGCTGGCAGAGACCGACGACGCCGACGACCGTGCGACGGTTCAGCGCGAGATTGATTCGCTGAGCACGCTGAAGGCCGCCGACGACAAGCTGGCATCGCAGGTCGATCTGTTCCCGCTCCCCGGTTTCACCGCCGGCACGTGCGGGCTGTTGATCAGCGCGACGACGCATACGGTGCTGCTCGCGACCGACGCCGTCCCGACGCAGGATCATCTTCTGGCCGGGCAGGTGCTGCCGGGATGCGCGAATCTGGAGCAGGCGAAGGAATCGCTTTCGGAGGTTTACGAGATCGCGGACGTCATCGTACCGGGGCACGATAATGTGTTTTTGAATCCAAGGAATTATGGAAGGTAGCATGTGGCAGGTGGCGTGTAGCGTGTAGATCGGCAACCACCTGCTACACGCCACGCGCTACAAGCCAATCGCTATTTGCGTTTCGGGTTCTGAAGCCACGCGACGACTTCCGGGTCGGCGTAGGTTTTGGACCAGCAGTCGTGGCTGAGTCCGCCGTAGATGGTGACGGTGGCGTTGCCGCCGGCTTTGTTGATGCGTTCGACCATTTCCTTGCTCTGGCCGGAACCGACGAGCCAGTCGGCGGAATTGTGGAAGGCCCAGATCGGGACGCTGGTCAGCTTGGGCGCGGTGTCGTACTCGGCGAACGCACACAGCGGCGCGAGTCCGGCGAATTTGCCCGGATACTTCGCGCCCAGCAGCCACGCCCCGGCACCGCCGTTGCTCAGGCCGGTGACGGTGATGCGTTTGGAGTCGATGTTGTACTTCTTGGCCGCATCGTCGATCACTGCGGTCGCGAGTTCGATCGACTCAGGCTTCTGCCAGTTCGACGGAGTCTGCGGCATGATGACGATGCAGTTCCAGCGTTCGGGATTCTTCTGGATCGCCGGCCCGATACCAACTCCCGTCTGCGATTTCCCGTCGCTGCCGCCCTCGAATAGCCCGTGCAGGAACACGACGGTGGGGTACGGCTTCATCGCATCGTAGTTGGCGGGGGTGTAAACGGCGTAGGGGCGTTTCTCGCCATTGAAGACGATCGACTCGTCCTTGAACTTGACGTTCCCGCCGCCCGCGCAGCCGACGGAAACCAGAGCGCCAACGACCATGCAAAGCAATCGCATCATCCGACCCATAGCGTGTACTCCCTCATTGGTTGTGCGAAAGATACGATAAACGGGCGGGGTTGTGCAAATTACGGCTGGATTGGGCGCAGCGGCGCGGAGGCGCAGAGAGAAACAGGTGGAATAGGTCTCATGCTGAGGTACTCCGAATCATCTCGATGGGGCGTGTAGATGCTTCGGAGTACCTCAGCACGACAGCAATACGTTCCGATTCCTCCGCGTCTCTGGTGCCAACCCGTCTTATGATCCCGCATCAATCGCCAGCACAATTCGTTCCTGTAGTTTTTTGGCGATGCTGTTCGACTGTTTCGGGATGCCGTTGAACAGGATCGAGAAAGCGTACCACTGATCGTTCTTGCCTTTGGCAAAGCCGCTGAGGGTGCTGACGCCGTCGATGAAGCCGCTCTTGGCGAAAACGCGTTCGCGAAGCGGGGTTCCATCGAAGCGGTTTTCCAGCGTGCCATCAACGCCCGCGACCGCCAGCGTGCGGACGAACAGGTCGCGGTTCTTGCCGAAATACTGGTGCTGAAGGATCGTCACCAGGGCGCTCGGGCTGATGTTGTTCTTACGGCTTAGCCCGCAGCCGTCGTCGAGGCTGAACTGGCTGGCGGGGACGCCGATCGATTCGAGGTACTTGCCGACCGCGACGATGCCGTTTTTCCAACTCCCCGGTTCGCCGCTGACTTTGGCGCCGGTGCGTTTGAAGAGCGACTCGGCGTAGACGTTCATGCTGTCTTTGTTGGCGCGGGTGAGCACCTGCTCGATCGGCGTCTCATGCACCGCAAGGAGCGTCCAGTCTTTGATCGAGGCGCGGATGGTCGTATCCCGCACGATCGGTCCCTCGATCGCCACGCCGGACCGCCCGAACGCTTCGGCGAACGCCATGGCGGCGAAGTTGGAGGGGTCGTTGACCGTCACCGAGATCGGCTCGCCGTTGGCGCTGGGGATCTGGCCTTTCAGCTCGATGTCAGACGAATCACGCGCCCGGGACAACCACACCGCGTTCTTCGATCCCTGCACGCAGGTGTTGTTGATCGGGATGCCGCTGATCGGCGGATCGACGCGGTAGCCGACGACGGCACCGGCGCCCTTCGGCTCAAGATAAAAATCAAGGCAGTTGGCGTTGAAGTTCAGCCCCGACACCCCGGCGACGTACCGCTTGTGAATCTGGTCGGCGGGCCAGTTCTTGTGCTGAAACTCGGCGTCGAAGATCCCGTCATCGTACGACACCCCCGTCGCCTTCGTCAGCCCCCGGGTGGCGAGCGCCTCGGCCCATTTTTCGAACAAGGTCGTGCTTTTCCAGCCCACTTTCTTCAGCAGTTCCGCGTCGCCGAGCGTGGGATCGCCATCCCCGACCAATGCGAGCGTCGTGCCCTTTTGCACCAACAGCGTACGGAACTGGAAATCCGCGCCCAGCGTATCCAGCGCCGCCGACGTGGTAGCGAGCTTAAGATTGCTGGCGGGCGTGAACGGAACGTCGCCGTGGCGGTCGTAGACCGTGACCGACGCCGCCGGCGTGTCGCCAAGCCGGACGATCTTCACGCCCACTTCTACGTTCTTCAGGTAGTTCTCCCGAACGATCGCGTCGATCGACGACGTAACATCGGCTTTCAGCCCCGACGCCAGCGCGAGCAGACACAACCACGACATCCTTGCCAGGCGAGTACGATCCATCGGCAGGGAATCTACCTTGCCCGGGTCGCTCGGCAAAGAAAAGATCCACGAATCTTTACGAATCTTCACGAATTAAGACGGAAAGGAACCGCAGATGAACGCAGATAAACGCAGATGAGAAGGAAAAAGGGCCTCTCATATGCGTTTATCGACGTTCATCTGCCGGCTGCTTCGCTTCTGCATTCCATTCGTGTCGATTCGTGCTGATTCGACGATTCTCTTATCATGCCGCCCGTGAAGATCGGACCGATTCAACTTGCTTCCCCGTTCTGCCAGGCCGGCTTGGCGGGGTATAGCGACCGCGCGATGCGCCTGGTCGCCCGGCGGCGGGGGTGCGGGTATGCGGTCACAGAAGCCCTGCTCGACGTCATCATGCTCAACGGCGGGCAGGGGCTGAAGAAGTCGATCGATATCAATGACGAAGACCACCCCGTCGCCGGCCAGATCATGGGCAGCGAGCCCGACACCATGGCGCGGGCGGCAGTGATCCTGGAGCAGTACAAATACGACGTCATCGACTTGAACTACGCCTGCCCGGTGAAAAAGATCCGCAATAAAGCCCGTGGCGGCCATATGTTGCGCGATCTGGACCGGGCGATCCCGATCATGCGGGCCGTGCGCGACGCGCTCAAATCCGATACGCCCATTTCGATGAGCCTGCGAAGGTCATTCGATGACACGCCGGAGTCACAGGACGCGCTCTACACGATCTTGGACGAGGCCTGGCGGTTGGGTTTTGTCGCAGCGCGCGTGCATGGCCGAACGGTGGAGCAGAAGTACGCGGGCCGCGCTGACTGGACCGCCCTCAGGCAACTGAAAAATCATTACCCGAACCGCACGATCATCGGCTCCGGCGACGTCTTCACCGCCGAGGACGCGGTGAGGATGAAGCTCGAAACCGGCGTCGATATCGTCTGGATCGCGCGGGGGGCGATTGGAAATCCGTGGATTTTCCGGGATGCGGACAAGCTGTTGGGAGGACAGAATGAGTCAGGAGCCGGGAGCCAGAAGCCAGGCGAGAGCAGCATTTCTTCTGGCTCCTGGCCCCTGACTCCTGACTCCTCTTCCCTGTCTCCTCCCACTCTCTGCGAGCAGCGCGACGCCCTCGTCGAGCATTTTGCGATCGCCATGCAGATCCACGGCGAGCAGATGGCGGGGCGAAGGATGCGGAAGATGGGGATCAAGTACGCCCGCTTCCACCCGCAGTCGGCGGAGGTGAAGCATGATTTTATCAATGTCGTCAGCCTTCCCGACTGGCAACGCGTAATCGATCGATGGTATGACTCGCCCGGACCGGGCGTCTGGCCGGCGAAGGACGCCGCCGACGAAGTAAACGACGGGCAAAGCTGTGCGATCGACGCCGAATAGCCGATAAGAGAATCTCAATGAATTCACCGACCGAACCGACTGAACTCGATCTGAAGTCCGCAGAAGCGACCGCCGGCCCTGTCAGCCGCTGGGCGATCCACCGTCACCTGTACGACTGGGTACTGAGTTTCGCACATCGAAAGCATTCGACGCTGGCGTTGGCGACACTAAGTTTCGCCGAGAGCAGTTTTTTTCCGATCCCGCCGGACGTGCTGTTGATGCCGATGTGCCTGGCGAAGCGGGAAAAGGCGCTGTGGTATGCGACCGTATGCACGCTCGCGTCGGTTGCGGGCGGGCTGGCGGGGTACTTCATTGGTTGGGCGGCGTGGGAGGCGATGTCGTCGTTCTTTTTTACGTACGTACCCGGGTTCAAACCCGAGACGTTTCAGAAGGTGGAAGGGCTTTATCAGAAGTACGATTTCTGGGTCGTCTTCACTGCCGCGCTCACGCCGATCCCGTACAAGGTCTTCACGATCGCGGGTGGGGTGTTTCACATCGCGCTGCTGCCTTTTATGATCGCATCGACGATTGGCCGCGGAATGCGGTTTTTCGCCGAGGCGGGGATGATGTGGTATTTCGGGCCGAAGGTGCTTCCGTTGATCGATAAGTATTTCAACGTCCTGACGATTGCGTTCTCACTGCTGCTGGTAGGCGGATTTGCATTGATAAAACTAGTTAAGTGACGCCTACTCTTCGTCGATGACGAAGGCATGGGTCGGTGGTCACGGAACTTATCGGACGAAATTCCTGGCTATGAAGTCAGCACGCTCCGGCTGCGCAACACGCAGACGACCGCGACGTCCCGCGCCCTGATCGCGGCGGCGGGGATCTGCATGCTGCGGGCGGCGATCGTGCCGTGGATCATGTACTACTCGAACCCCGCTTCGCGATCCGCGCCCACGGACCTCGAGATCGTGACGACCAGCATCCTGATGATGTGCGTGTTCACGACCGCCGCCATGACCGTGCGCCTCGCGCCCCTGATGGCCGCCTTGATCTGCCTGACCGTTTTCGCCGGCGTCTGCACCCGCGACGCACTCGCCTACCCCGACTTGATGCAGCAGGGCCTGATCAGCAAAACGCTGATCGGCATCATGCTCGTCCGCGCCGTCATGAACGCGATTATGAGCCGGACGATGTAGAAGAAGTCGAACGATGAGTGATGAAAGACGAGCGATGAAGTGCGACGAATTTCCATTCATCACTCATCACTCATCAATCATCAATCTCTTCAATGCTGATGTCCGCCCGCCCCATGCACATGGCCGTGCTCGAGTTCTTCTGCCGTTGCCTCGCGAACCTCGGTGATCTTGACGTCGAAGGTAAGTTCAACACCCGCCAGCGGATGATTGGCATCGACGGTGACGTTGGCGGCATCGACAGCCACCACTCGCACGACGCGCGCCTGACCATCCGGCGAGCGGGCCTGAAACTGCTGGCCGACCTGAATCTCCGCGCCGGCGGGGAACGCCGTGCGCGGGACGGGCTGGACGAGCTGCTCATCGCGCTCGCCGTACGCTTGGGCGGCCGGGATGGTGGCCTTGAATGCGTCGCCGGCGGTCTTGCCGGTCATCTCGGCTTCGAGTCCCGGGATAATGTTCGACGCCCCGTGCAGATACGCCAGCGGCTCTCGCCCGGCGGACGTGTCGAGCGTGGTGCCCGACGGATCGGTCAGCGTGTAATCAAACAAAACGACTGCGTTGTCAGCGATCTGCATCGAGGGCCTTTCGTAAATAGATCGTTCGACCCTATCCGATCGGCGGGGGTGCGTCTATCCGCACCTGCCCAGATTCGCCTGTAGCTGCGGCGCCTGCGTCGCCCATTCTGCCCGGTCGAATGGGCGACGCATACGTCGCGGCTACAATCAATCCTTACGGAGTGCAGATTTTGAGCTGGCGTTGGATCACCGATTTCGTCAAACACCGTGACTGGCCGTTGAAAATTGCCGACCGGCTGGGTCGTGGGCGGGGGAGGTTGCGCCTGCTCGACGCGCTGGATAGTGCGCCGCGGGCGCCGCTGAAGCCCGATCTGTCGAACTGGCATTCGCACGACTTCGCCGCCGTGTGGATCGGGCATGCGACAATTCTGCTTCGCATCGGCGGAAAGACGATCCTGACCGACCCGGTTTTCTCCACGCGCATCGGCCTCGGCTTTGTCCTCGCAACCGCCGGTCCGAAACGCCTGGTCCGACCCGCGCTACCGCTGCACGAGTTGCCGCCGCTGGACGCGATCGTGATCAGCCATGCGCATTTCGATCATCTCGACCGCCCAACACTCGCGCGCCTGCCCAAACGCGTGCCCGTGATCGCCTCGACCCACCTGACCGACCTGATCGGCGACCTCGGTTTCCGACACATCACCGAACTCGCCTGGGGCGATTCGACCACGCTCGGCCCGCTGCGTTTCACCGCCATCCCCGTCCACCACTGGGGCGCCCGCACCTTCCTCGATCGCCACCGCGGCTTCGGTGCATTCCTCATCGAATCGCCTCGCCGCCGCGTGCTCTACGGCGCCGACACCGCCTACCACGACAACTGGAAACCGTTCGCCCCGGTCGATCTCGCCATCCTCGGCATCGGTGCGTACGACCCGTACATCGCCGCCCACACGTCCCCCGAGCAAGCTTGGGAGATGGCGAATCACGTGCGGGCGAAATACGTCCTGCCGATGCACCACTCGACGTTCCGGCTGAGCCACGAACCGATGGATGAGCCGATCGCCCGCCTGCTGAAAGCGGCGGGCGACCGGGCGGCGGATGTCGTGGTGCGAGAGGTGGGCGGGGTGTTCCGAATCTGATTGCTGGGCGTGCATGCACTAGATACAATCAGTGCATGCAGTTGACGATTCGAAATGTTCCTGTGGGAGTAAAAAAACGCATCCACGCCGAAGCCAAGGCGAAGTGCAAATCGCTGAACCAGCATGTGGTCGATTTGCTGTCGCAAGCAGCTGGCGTAAAGCCCGGACCGAAACAGCCGAAGCGCGACCTGTCATTCTTGCGGTCCAGCAATGCCGAGGCCAAGGCGGTCGAGTCGGCGAAAAAGGAATTCGACGCGATTGATCCAGAGACATGGCGATGAAACTCGCACTGGACACGAACCGCTACAGCGACCTGATGCGACAGTTACCCGAGGCAATCGACGTCGTCGCTTCGGCTGACTCGATCTTCATCCCGTTCATCGTGCTAGCGGAACTGCGCTATGGGTTTCTCAAAGGCGGCAGGGCACGCGACAACGAGGCCAAGTTGCAGCGATTCATTGCCGAGGCGGGAGTCGACATTCTGTGGCCGAGCGAGACCACCGTCGACGTCTTCGCGTCACTGAAACTGCAGCTGCGCAAGCAGGGCACGCCGATTCCTGATCACGATCTTTGGATCGCGTCGCTCGTTCTGCCACTTGGGATTGCGTTGTACCATCGCGACGGACATTTCAAGCATGTGCCGCAATTGCGTCAAATCTAGCCTTCCGTCGCCAGCTTTCGCGAGCGT
>JBBQQZ010000143.1:0-8924 GCA_038215325.1 Tepidisphaerales bacterium
TGAGGGTCCGACCAGAGCCGGTCGGGAATGTATTCAAAGACTCCCAGCCACGGAGGATCAAAGGGGTCGGAGGATCAAAGGGGTCGGGCATGTATTCAAAGGGAGGATCAAAGGGGTCGGGCATGTATTCAAAGACTCCCGGCCACGACTGGTTCGCGACAACCCCGTTGGTCGTCCACGTGCGGAATGGCGAGGTGCATCAGAGATCAACCGGAACGAACGCGGCGAACGCATCTGCCGTGCTCTCGAAGTGGAGCGTCCGGAGCGAATGAGAGCGCCTGCGCATTTCGAGATTCCCCCTCACCCCGGCCCTCTCCCCGGGAGGGAGAGGGAGTGGGATCAGATCCACTTCTTCAGCCGGAACATGTACAGCAGCGCCGCTACCAGCGCCAGCATCAAGCCCATCGCGATGAAGAAGCTTACCGGTGAGTGCAGCATGTGGTCGAATGCGGGTACGCCTTGGGAGAAATTCATCCCGAAGAAGCTCGTGATGACGGTCATCGGCAGCGCGATCACGCTGATGATCGTCAGCGTCTTCATGATCTGGTTGAGGTGATTGCTGATCGACGATAGGTAGATATCGCGCGCCCCCAGCACGAGGTCGCGATAGATTTCGATCGTTTCGACGGCGCGGTTGAGATGGTCTTGCACGTCGCGAAGGTAGACGCGGGCCTGCTCGCGGATGAACGGTACGTCGCCGCGTGTGAGCTGGGCGATCACTTCACGCTGCGGGCCGATGACGCGGCGGAGCGAGAGCAGGTCGCGCTTGGTGGCGCCGATCGCCAGCAGCAGTTCCTTCGTCGGATTGCCGGCGGCCTGTTCCTCAATGTCGTCGATCTTTTCCTGCATCCAGTCGAAGATCGGCATATAGGCGTCGATTACGTGATCGAGGATGTAGTGCAGCAGCATATCGACGCCGCCGTCGAGGATGCGGGCGGGGTTGGTGGAAACGCGCGTGCGGGCGTCCTGGATGGATCCCATCGGCTCGTCGTGGATCGTCACCAGGTAACGTTCCGAAAGGAACATGTCCAGTTCCTTGGTGCGCAGTTTTTCCTTGAACGTCGCCACGTCCGGACCATGGATGACGAGGTAGAAATAGCCGGAGTTGCACATGGCCCCGACGTGGTTGTAGCTCTCGATCTTGGGGCGCTGGTTGTATTGAATGGTGTCTTCAATCGCCAGCGGATGGAAACCGAACACGTCGTCGAGCAGCGCCAGTTCGTTGTCGTCCGGGCGATCCATGTCGAGCCAGAAGATGGCCTTGGGATCGCGGACGGCGCGGAGGAGGGTGGATTCATCGGCGTCGGTGGAGATCGACCCGTCGCCAAACCGGATATACGCGGAAACCATGGCCGGAGAATGGGTTGGGGAGTGTCGGGTGTCAAATGTCGGATGATGAAGGAATGTCGAATGTCGAGTGGCGTCCGTCGAATTCAGTACGCCGCACCTGCCTTCATTCGACATTCGTCACTCGACACTGGACACGTCTCATGTTTCAATACAGAAACGCCATGATTGTGTAATAGAATTATGCCCTATACGATTCCCATCGTCGAAAAGACCTTCCGGGTGATCAACGCGATCGCCACGGACGGCGGAGCGTTGTCGATGCACCAGTTGGCGAAGAACCTGGAAATTGCGCCTAGCACCTGTTTTCGGATCATCCGCACGCTCAGTGGCGAGGGGTGGATCGCCGAGAAGCGCACGGGCGGGTGGGAGCTGTCCGCCGGGCTGGTGAGGCTGCTGGACGGGTTGGCACCGGTGCAAAAATTGATCGACGCCGCCCGCGACCCCCTCGACCAGCTTGTCGGCCGTACGCACCTGGCGGGGAAGTTGTCGGTGCGGCAGGGGGACAACGCCGTGACCGTCCTCCGCTCCGACTCGCCTGCGGGCATTTCGATGAGCGGGCGTCTGGGGGCGACGTTTCCGTTGGCGCTGGGCTCCAGCGGCGCGGCGCTCAGTTCGGAGATGTCCGACCGCGAACTCGACGACCTCATCACCCGCACGCCCGAATCGGCTTGGAAAAACCAGACGCGGGACGATTTTCTCAAACGCGCCGTCGCCGCCAGGGAAGGTAAACCGATCCTCGATCGCGGCAGCTATAGCCGGCACGTTCACACCGCCAGCGTCCCGATCCACGACCCGCGCGGCGAGGTTATCGGCGCAATCACGCTGCTGGCGATGGAAGGCGATTTTTCGGAGAAAGTCCTGCCGATCGTCCAGCGCGGGCTGGTGGCGTGTGCCCGCGACATCGAGCAGGCGTTCAACCCGGTCCGTACAGGCAAAAAACCATGAATCCACTTCCGATCCAGCGCGGCGTCAATTTCGGCTTCTATGCGCGAAACGGCTACTACAGCACCGAAAAGGCGCGGATTGAAGTCGATCGCATGCGCGAGTGTAACGTCAGCCACGTTTGCGTGATCTCGACGGTACTGGCAGAGACGTTCTGCTCGCCGCGGCAGTATCGCGACTTCAAAATGACGCCCGCGGACGACGAGCTGCGGGAAATCATCGACTACATCCACGAGAAAGGCATGGCCGTCCAGCTTCGGCCGATGCTGGAGTGCTGGGACGGCACGCAAAGGTGCCACATCAACTTTCCCGGGCGTGACCACGAGATCATGCCGGGCAAGCCGATCACGTACGCGTCGCGGTGGTTTGAAGGGATGATCGACCGCACCCTGCACTACGCCCGCCTTGCCCGTCGCGGCGGGTGCGAGATCTTCGGCATCGATTCGGAGATCGACCATATCGTCAGCTACAACGACGAATGGAAGCGCGTCGTCGCCGCCGCACGCAGCGAATACAAGGGGCACGTCACCAGTTGTCACACGCACGCCGTCAACTTCATTAAAGAGTTGGAACGCAAAGATCACTGGTTCTACGACCTGGATTCGCTGTGCAGCAGTTTTTATCACGCCGCCTCCGACGGCACGCCGGGGACGACCAAGGCGCAAATGATGCAGAAGCTGGAACCGGTGCGCGAGATGTATCGCACGATCGCGTCGATGTACGGCAAGCCGTTTTACTTCGGCGAGATCGGCTGCTGCGCCGTCGCCGGCGCGACCAAGCTCCCCTACTTCTGGTCCAACGGCGGGGGGTACGACGGGCACGAGCAGGCGCGGTATCTTGACGTGGCGTGCGAGATGTTCTGGAACGAGCCGTGGTGGTCGGGCCTGTACTGGTGGAAATGGGACGAGCAGAATCACCGCCCGCAATTCCACGACGACCCGGCCGGCGACAAGGGCTTCACGGTCTGGGCCAAACCCGCCGCCAAGACGATGGCCGATTGGTTCGGCCGGAAGGACCGGAGATGATCCTCTGCGAATTCCTCCCGCCTCGGCCGCACCGATTGTGGCGATTGGCGAAGCAGATCGGTGTCTCTCACGCGATCGTCAAGGCCGCGCCGGAGCTTACCGGACTGGCCCGCGGACCTTACGACCGCGATACGCTCGCCGCAATCGTCAAGCAGTTTGCGGATGCCGGGCTGAAGGTGATCGGGCTGGAAGGGGATCAGTTCGATATGTCCCGCATCAAGCTCGGGCTTCCCGGCCGCGATGAGGATCTGGCGAAGTACGAGCGGATGCTGGCGAACATGGCGGAACTGGGCGTCCCGCTGATCTGCTACAACTTCATGGCCGGGATCGGATGGCATCGGTCGGGCGCGACGCCGATCCGCGGCGGGGCGATGGGAACGCATTTCAAGCTCGCCGACGTCCCCACCTCCCACACCGACGCCGGCGAGGTTTCTGCGGATCGCATGTGGGAAAACTACGCCTATTTCATCCGTCAGCTGATGCCGGCCGCTCAGAAGTTCAACGTTCGCATGGGCCTGCATCCCGACGACCCGCCGATTACGCCATTGCGAGGCATCGCGCGCCTCTTCTGCACGCCCGAGGCATTCGATCGCGCGTACGCGCTTGCTCCATCGCCGAGCAACGCCGTCACGTTCTGCCAGGCGAATTTCAAGCTAATGGGTGTTGATCTTTTCGACATGGCACGACACTTCGCCGGGCGGATCGCCTTCATCCACGTGCGCGACGTTCGCGGCACGCCGGCGGACTTCGTCGAACTTTTTCACGACGAATCGGAAGTGGATCAGGTCGCGCTCTTGCGGCTGTATCACGAACTTGGTCTCGACGTTCCGCTGCGCTGCGACCATGTACCCACGATGGCGGGCGAGGAATCGGACGCCGACTTGATCCCCGGCTACGGCACGCTCGGCCGGCTGTTCGCGGTGGGGTATTTCAAGGGCATTCTTCAATCGATCGGAGTGCCGTACCGATGAACGAGCCGGAACTGACACCGCGCGTGATCGCCGAGGGGCTGGATCGGCCCAATGGTCCGGCGTTTGATCCCGACGGGC
The DNA here is from genome assembly GCA_038215325.1 of Tepidisphaerales bacterium. Lineage (GTDB taxonomy): Bacteria > Planctomycetota > Phycisphaerae > Tepidisphaerales > Tepidisphaeraceae > BPJO01. The sequence goes on from JBBQQZ010000143.1 coordinate 4,367, forward strand.
ACCTCTGGTGCTCCGTGGCCGGGGGATTGGTGCGCGTGGATACTGCAACGCACGAGCGCACCCGCATCGACACCGGTGGCGCGCCCGCAGGAATCGCGATCGATGCGTACGGGCGCATCTGGTTCGCCGATTCCGGTCAGAACGCCATCCGCCGGTACGACCCGGACGACCGCAAGCTCGTGACGATCGTCGAGCACGTCGATGGTGAACCGCTGAACAAGCCGAACGATCTTGCCTTCGACGCCCGCGGCAATTTGCTGTTCACGTGCGCCGAATACGTCTGCTGTCTTCAACCCGACGACACGATCGAGCAGGTTGCCAATGAGCTGCACCGTCCCAGCGGTCTGGCGGTCCTGCATGGCGGGGAAACGCTGATTCTCGCCGAGGCGGGTCGCCAGCGCCTGTGGCGCGGCGAATGGGACGACGATCGGTGCGTCTGGACGCACGAAGTGACGTGGTCCCAGAATGTGATGGGCGACCCCGGGCCCGGCGGCATGGCGATGAGCATCGACGGGCGAATGTACGTCGCGGTTTACGGTTCGCAGCGGATCATGGCGCTCAACGCCGACGGGCTGATCGTCGAGACGTTTGATCTACCGGGCAACAACCCCACGAACTGCGCCTTCGACCCATACGGCCGGCTCGGGCTGGTGGTGAGCGAGGCGGAGAAAGGGCAACTGCTCAGCATCCCGGGCCTCGGGCCGGGCGTGCAACTGTTTGACGGAGGATCGGCATGGGCGTTGTAACCGACCTGATGAAACTGAACGGCCGGGCTGCGCTGGTGACGGGCGGCAGCCGGGGGATCGGGCGATCGATCGCGCTGGCGCTGGCGGAGTTTGGCGCGGACGTGGCGGTGACGTGCGAATCGCGCGTCGAAGCTGCGGAGGAAGTCGCCGCCGAAGCGCGCAAACTCGGTGTGCGGGCGGTTGCGGTGCAGGCGTCGCTGGGCGACCGCGACGGACCGAGGCAGACGTTCGACAAGACGCTCGCCGCGCTTGGCCGAATCGACATTCTGGTCCTCAACGCGTCGCTGCAATTGCCTACACCGTGGATCGAGACCACACGAGAGCAGTTCGAGCAGCAGGTGACGATCAACCTGCGGGCGTCGATGGAGCTGATGCAACGGGTCGCGCCCGGCATGACCGAGCGAAAGTGGGGCCGCATCCTCACCATCGGCAGCGTCCAGGAAGCACGGCCGCATCCCGATATGCTCGTCTATGCCGCCACCAAGAGCGCACAGGAAAGCCTGAGCCGCAATCTCGCCAAGCAACTCGGCTTGCACGGCATCACGGTCAACAACATCGCGCCGGGGGTGATTCTGACCGATCGCAGCACGTCGCGATTGACCGACGACGCTTACCGCCAGCGCGTGCTGAACAACATTCCCACCCGCACCTTCGGCGAACCCGAAGACTGTGCCGCCGCCGCGGTGCTGATCTGCTCGGACGCGGGGCGGTACATCAACGGTGCCAACCTTTTCATCGATGGCGGGATGCAGTTGTAGCGCACGTCTGGGAGCAACGTCATGGCGACTATCAACCAATATGTGCGAGTGAGCCGGCGCGACTCGCGGTACCTGGAAACCGAAGACGGTCGGACGTTTATACCCAACGGGTGCAACATCTGCTGGCCTGGAAGGTCAAATGACGCGCTGACTTATGGCAAGCACCTGCTCGACGAACTCGCCAACCACGGCGCGAACTTCGCACGGCTGTGGTTGAGCAGTTCGGGGTTCGACATCGAAACGTCCGCAGGCGAGTACAGCGACGAGGTGATCGAGCGCACGCGTGCGTTTGTCACGCACGCCAAGTCGTGCGGGATTCGCGTGAAGATGACGCTCGAACACTTCCGCTACGTGCTGCCGGAGCGCGAGCGTGAGCATCTGCTCAAGAGCGACGTCTTCGCCCGCCCGATGTACCACCCGAAGAACGGTGGCCCCGTTGAGACGATGCAGTCCTACCTCGACACCGACGTTGGGAGAAAGCTCTTCCTCCACAAGCTCGATGTGTTCGCCAAGCTGTTCACCGACGAGCCTGCGGTCTTCGGCTGGGAGTTGTGGAACGAGTTCAACTGCATTCACGCCAAAGGCTGGGCGGAATGGACGCGCGACATGCTCCGCGAGTTGCGCGCCCGGTTCCCGCATCATCTGGTCATGCAGAGTCTCGGCAGCCTGGACAGCGACGGGCAGGCGCGCGACTACGAATCGCTATCGGCGGTGGAAGGGCAGGACATCGTGCAGGTGCATCGCTACATCGACGAAGGCGCTCCGTTCAAGGTGTGCGCCGGGCCCGCAGATGAGTGGATCGCCGACGCGATGGGCAGGCTTAGGAAGTGGTACCCGGACAAGCCGTTGCTGCTGGCCGAAGCGGGTGCGGTCGAGCCGCGTCACGCCGGACCGTGGCGTCACTACAAGGCCGACACGGCCGGCATCGTCCTGCACGAGGTGGTGTTCGGCGGGTTTTTCACGGGCGGATGCGGGTGCGGGCAGAACTGGCACTGGGACAGCTACATCGACAAGAACGGTCTGTGGCCCGAGTTCGCCCGTTTCGCCCGCGCGACCTCCGGATTCGACCCGGCCGCGATCAAAGCCGAGACCTTCGTAACCATCGACGACACGCGCCAGCTGCGCGCGTACGGACTTCGCGGGACGGGATCCGTCGCCATCTGGGTGCGGGACGGTCAGAACGATTGGCGCTCGGAGTTCGAGCGAGGCAAGCCGCCTGGCGTGGTGGCGGGCGCGGTGTTGAGGCTGCCGAGCCTCGACGGGCCGGTGAGTGTTCGCTGCTACGACCCATGGAAGGATGAATGGTCGGGCGCTGCGATCGAGGGGAACATTGTGCGGTTGCCGCCGTTTAAGCGGTCGATCGTGGTGCGTGTCGAACTGAAACAAGAGAAAAAGGAGAACGCAAGATGAGCTACAAGATGGATACCGACAAGCTGCGGTTGATCCGCGAGACGATCGACGAAGTCACCTTCTCGATACCTGAAGCCGAACTTTGCGCCCGTTTCGAGAAGCTCTACACCGGCGCGGTGAATGACGTGCTGCGCGAGATGTGCCTGACGAACATCGCGCTGCCGCCGGAGATCATGCCGCTGCGGGATGACATGGTCGTCGCGGGTCCGGCGTTCACGATCCGATCGAACGCCGACCCGACGCTTTCCGGTGAACTGGAAGGCCGCGTGAAGATGCTGGATCTGATCCGTCCCGGCCACATCTGCGTCTGGAACGCCAACGGCGATGACAAGGCCAGCCACTGGGGCGAAGTGATGACCGCTGCCAGCCGCAAACGCGGTTGCCGCGGGGCGATCGTCGATGGCGGGATTCGTGATACGAAAGGAATCCTGTCGCAGAACTTTCCCATCTGGACCCGCTACCGCACGAGCAACGGCAGCCTCTCCCGCGCGAAGATGACCGGCTACCAGGTGCCCGTGAGTATCGGCGGAGTGATCATCAAGCCTGGCGACATCATCATGGCGGACATCGACGGCGTGATCGTCATCCCCCGCAAGATCGCCGAGCAGGTGCTGCTGCGCGCCGAGCAGATCGAGAAGAACGAGATCGAAATCAAGGAATGGGTCGACGCCGGCCTGAGCACCGCCGAAATCCACGACCGTGGGGGGTATTTTTAGATTTGTCCACGAATCTACACGAATCGACACGAATCAAATCCAATGCATTGGAACCGCAGATGAACGCAGATATACGCAGATGAAGACTTGAGAATTGCAGTCTCCAATCTGCGTCCATCTGCGGTTCCACTCTTTGTCTTCATTCGTGTCGATTCGTGAAGATTCGTGGATCCATGATTACAGCCGCACGTCGATGGCGCGGAGCTTGTCGGTGACTGATGCAATGTCGCCGCGGCTGCTCAGATCGAGCACGGGGGCGGCGATCTTGTGGACCTTCAACTTTTCGCCCAGCACGTCGATGCAGTACTGAGCGGCGTCGGTGATTTCGTACTCGCCGCGGGGGCTGGGTTTGATGGCGGCGCAGGCTTTGAAAATGTTGGGGCTGAAGACCCAGCAGTTCATGCTGACGTAGACCTCATCGCCCAGGCTGGCGATGGTGGCGTCGTCGGGTTTTTCGATGATTTGCTTCATCGTGCCGTCGTCGTTCACTCGAACCACGCTGAACTTGCTGATTCGCTCGGCGGGGATGTTTCCTTGCAGCATCGCGTTCTTCCCGAACACCGCGATCGCCGGGGCAGTCGTGGTATGCAGCGCCTTGAGCGCTTCGACTGGGTAGAAGTTGTCGGAGTTGATCATCAGGAACGGCTCGCCGGCGGAGAAGGTTTCCGCCGGGCGGACGGCGTCGCCGGTGCCGAGGGGTTTTTCCTGGATCGCGAAATCGATCTCGATGCGGCGGGTCTTCAGCGTCGATCCGTAGTATTCGCGTACTTCGGCGTGTTCGGGACCGATGACCAGGCACGCCTTGCGGAAGCCGGCGTCGGCGAGCATCGACAGCACAAAATCCAGGAACGGCCGGCCCAGCGTGGGGATCATCGCCTTGACGCCGGTGGCGGCGATCTTCGCGGTGGCCTCGTCGAGCGGGGCACCC
>JBBQQZ010000144.1:0-8894 GCA_038215325.1 Tepidisphaerales bacterium
GCGTTCTGGTGCGCGCACAGCCCGACCAGTTGCTCGCGAAACTGGGGCGCTAGTTCCAATTCATGTACGATCTGTAACCCGCGCACACGTTGTTCGACCGTGCCGTTGGTCAGATACCGGCTGATCCGCAGCGGCGCGTCGGCAAGCAGCTTGAGCATCGCTCGGCCGGCCTGCCTGCGGGTCGGACGGGCCATCCGGTCGAAGCGGTTCCAGAAATGGTCGAAGCCCCTCTGACCGATCGCGCGGCTGATCACGCGGCGGACACTGTCGCTGGCGTGCGTCAATCGCTGCAAAAGCAGGTTCTGATACTCCGGCGGACGCCGGCGCACGATCTCCCGCACCGCGATCCGCACCAGCCGCTCATCCGGGTCGTCCAACATCTTCGCCAGGAACGCCACACCCACCATCTTTGGGCGTTGGGAAGCCTGGCGCAGCACGTGCAGGCGCGCCATCGGATCGACACTGACGTGCTCGACCAGCTGGATCAGCCGCGCGTCCTGGATCGAATCGTGCAAACCCGACGAAGTGATCCAGTCGGCGATGCGCATCGCATCGCGCGGGGTGCGGTTTTCAAGGTCGCGGGGGAGATCGGTCTCCCCCCACCAGACGCCCCGATCAACGTGCCCGATGCACAGATGCAGTTGGTGATCGTGGAGCCAGTACGATCGTCTGAGCAAGGCATCGAGCACGGATCGATCGACGATTTGGGCAAACGCCGCCGCGAAGTTCGTGCGCAGGTGGCCGTGCGAAGCGCCCAGCAGGAAGGCCTCGACATGATCCGCGCCGGGGGGCTGCTGTAGCTTGCGGACCATCGACGCCTGCCCGCCGTGACGGGTGGTCTTGAGGATCGCAAGCGTTTTGGATTGAGCGTGATCGCATAGCAATAGCGCCGCGCGGAGCAGGTCGGGAACGTGTTTGGATTTGCCCCAGTCCAGCGCCCTGGCGACGGCGGATTCGATATCGGGCCGCTCGCGCATGACCGTCGCGTACGCCGACGCCAGGTCCGACGCCGCCGTCGGTGCCGCCATCACGGTCGAGTCGTTGCTGCGCTTGGCTTCGCCCACCAGCGTCAGCCCGTCGTCCACGTCGGCAAGGTGAAACCGGTGCATCATGCGCGACTGCGTGTTGACCCATCGCGCCAGATCGACCAGGGCCTCGCAGGCTGTTCTAGAGAGTTCATCGTCGGGATCGCGAAGATTTTCCGACAGCACGTAGCTGAGTTTCCCCAGCCGCGCTGCGGCGATCACCTTCAGCGCCGACGTCCGCGCGGCATGGTTATCCGACCGGCCGGCTTCAGAAAGTGCGAAGTAAAACGACGCCGACTTCGCCAGCACCATCTTTTTCAGCGATGCCGGAAGCGATTCGTATTGTTCCAGCACCCCGAAAAGCCCATGATTGTTGGCGCGGCGGGTGATTGCTTCGAGCGCGATCGCGCGTTCATGCTCATTGCCGAGTTTCAACGCCTCCAGCAACAGATCGTCCGCCGCCTGGTTGTCGGAGGAGACGAGAAGGCTAAGCAGCTTCTGGAGCTTCACTTAGTCGTTATCGGACGCGCTGCACCGCCAACTGCAATAATTCCCGCGCCGTCCGCAATTCGTGCATTCCTGCAATTTCGCCCGGATTCGCGCCTGCCAAGTCTAAAATCCTCACTATTAACGGAAATTTCACGTGACCAATTGTCGCACGCAGCTATCTTCTGGACCTATGCAGTCGTTGTTCGATCTGTCGTCGTTTGAATCTCTCGAGCCCCGGCGGCTGATGCACGCGGGGCATGACCACACCCTTACCGCGAACGAGTTCGCGGTGAATGCCGCTGGGCCGGCGTACACGACGGTCGAGGAGACCATCTTCGACGCCTCCCGCTCGTTCGCCGGAAATCCGGTCGCGCGAAGCAGCGTCGATGGGGTCGCAGGCACGACCGATGACGCGCTTTATCAAACGTATCTCGACGGTGCGACCTTCGATTTCGCTCAGCCGGTGGAGAACGGCAGCTACCGGGTCGAACTCCACCTCGCCGACATGACCTCCGCCGGTGCCGGCGAACGCGTGTTTGACGTGCTGGCGGAAGGGACCGAAGTCCTCTCCAATCTCGACGTCGCCTCCATCGCGGGCACCAAGACCGCGTACGTCCGGACGATCAGCGTCGAAGTCACCGATGGCACGCTGAACCTGGCATTTAGAGCCGATACCGGCACCGCGTTCGTCAACGCGATCCATATCTGGCCTGGCGAAGACGTTGTCCCCCCGCCGAGCGAACCTGCGACGTTCACCACCGTCAAGGCGATCGACGACACCTACGTCCGCGGCGGTGCCACGGCGAATTCCAACTTCGGCAACAGTTCCCTTCTGGACATCAAAGCCGACAGCAACGCGACCTACGCCCGCTTCGGCTATCTGCGCTTCGGCCTCGCGCCGTTCATCGGAAAGAGCATCACGTCGGTCAAGCTCCGTCTGTACGCCGGCAGTTCGCAGACGGTCGCGACGATCATCCCGCTCGCGGTGAAGGCGGCAGGAAACGACTGGGTCGAATCCACCGTCAACTACAACAACCGCCCGGCGATCACCGGCAACGCGCTGGGCACGCTGAATGTCGGGCCCGCGAAGCAGTGGTTTGAGATCGACGTCACCGCTCTCGTCGCCGCCGCCGTCGCGGCGAATCAGACGAGCCTCAGCTTCTCGCTCTCGGGCACAACCAACACCGCACCGTTCGCGCGAGTGAACTCGTCCGAGGCGGCGACCCACCAGCCCGAACTCGTGGTGGGTGCCAGCGCCACCGGCCCGGTCGACCCCCCGCCCGTGGATCCGCCACCGGTCGACCCCCCGCCGGTCGATCCGGTCACGGTCATCAACGCCGTCGACGATTCCTACGTCCGCGGCGGAAGCACCGCGACCACCAACTTCGGCAACGACCCCCTGCTCGACATCAAATCAGACGGCAACGCGACGTATACCCGATTCGGCTACCTTCGCTTCAACCTCACGCCGTTCGTCGGACAGACGATCCCGTCAGTCAAGCTGCGCCTCTACGGCGGCAGTTCGCAGACCGGTTCGGCGACCATCCCAGTTGCGGTCAAAGCGTCGGACGACGCGTGGGTCGAATCCACCGTCAACTACAACAACCGCCCGGCGATCACCGGCGGCACGTTTGGCACGATGACCGTCGGGCAGACCAAGAAATGGTTCGAAATCGACGTCACCACCTACGTCAAGGCGGCGTTGACGGCGAACCAGACCAGCCTCAGCTTCTCGCTCTCGAGCGTCAGCATCACCTCGCCGTACGCGCGGTTCAACTCGTCCGAGGCCGCGAGCAACAAGCCTGAACTGACGATCGGCACCGTCGTCGTCGAGCCGCCCCCTCCCCCGCCGGTGCAGCAACCGCAGCCGATTAGTTGGAAGACGGTCGCGTCGGTCGGTCAGAAGCGAGAAGAAGCCGTCTCGTTCGATGTCGGGGGCAGGCTGTACGTCATCGGCGGGTACGTCAACTCCAGCACGTTCGCCGCGACCACGCGAGTGGATCGCTACGACCCGGCGAGCAACACCTGGACGCGCCTCAAGGACGCGCCCACCAAGCTCACGCACGCCGGCGTCGCGATCGACCCGCAAACCGGCCTGGTGTGGATGGCCGGCGGATTCATCGGCGACTTCCCCGACCCGCAGGGCACCAACGTCGTCTGGAAGTATAACCCCAACAACGACACCTGGACCAAGGGACCGAATCTCCCCTCCGCCCGCGGCGCAGGCGGCGCAGGAATCGTCGGCCGCACGCTCTACTTCTTCGGTGGGTCCAACGCGTCACGGTCCTCGGACGAAACCGAAACCTGGGCGCTCAATCTTGATGACTCGAACGCCTCGTGGCAGGACAAGCAAGACCTGCCCAAAGGCCGCAACCACTTCGGCTACGCCACCGTCAACGGCAAAATCTACGTCATCGGCGGACAGGTGGGCCTAGAAGGCAAGGCCGTCAACCAGAACATCGTCAACATGTACGATCCCGAAACCAACCAGTGGTCGCAGGTCGCTTCGCTCCCGCGAATCCTATCGCACTTCCACTCGACCACCGACGTCTACAAGAACCGCTACATCCTCATCTCTGGCGGCGAACAACCGCACAACACCGCCATCCGCGACGTGTACCTGTTCGACACTCTGACCAACGACTGGTCCAAACTCACCAGCCTCCCCAACGACCGCCGCGCCGCCTCCGGCGCGATCATCGGCGATACGTACTTCGTCGGCACCGGCTACAAGCGTTCCGACGGCTTCTCCAGCGTCTTCTGGAGCGCCGATCTGACGAAGCTGCTGCTGGCCTGACGCTGGTCGTTCAGCGCGGCACGGCCCCCATGTTGCGGTCGCGGCAAAGCTCGCCGGATGGGTTCAGGTCGTCTACGGCCTTTAATTCCTCGGGCGTGAGCGTGAAGTTCAGCGCGCCCATATTGTCTTTCAACTGATCGACGGTACGCGGGCCGATGATCGGGCACGTCACGCCGGGCACTTGCAGCGTCCAGGCGATCGAGAACTGGCTGCTCGTCACGCCGCGCGCGTCCGCGAGCTTGTCCACGCCTTCCATCAAAGGCCACTGGCAAGCGGGGAAATCGCTCTTGTTCTGCGCCTTGTACCACGTGCCGTCCGGAATCTTTCTTCCGCCACGCGTGTACGTCCCCGCCAAACGCCCGCGAGCCAAGGGTGCCCAGCAGATCGTCGCCACTTCGTACTTCCGGCAGAACGGCAACACCTCGGCCTCGATCCGCCGATCGATGATGTTCAACTGCGGCTGCTCGACATCGAACCGCGCCGTGCCCAGCTCTTTCGCGATGTAATGCGCCTCGGCCAATTGCCAGCCGGCGAAACAACTGCTCGCCAGGTACAGCACCTTGCCTTGCCTCACCAGATCATCGAGCGCCCGCAGCGTCTGATCGATCGGCGTGTTCGTGTCGGGGCGGTGGATGTGATAGACGTCGATGCGCTCGGTTTTCAGCCGCTTCAACGACTGCTCGACCTCGCGCACGATATGCCAGCGGCTATTGCCCGCGTCATTGATGTGCGGCGAGCGCCGGCCGTGGACTTTGGTGGACAGAACGATGCGGTCGCGATTCCCCCGCGCCGCCATCCAGTCGCCGATGATCTGCTCGCTCTTGCCGTCGTTGTAGACGTTGGCCGTATCGACAAAGTTCCCGCCGAGCTCGACATACGCGTCGAGCACGCGATGCGACTCCGCCGCGTCACTGCGCCCGCCGAAGTTCATCGTGCCAAGACACAGCGGCGTAACCTTGACGCCCGTACGACCGAGAATCCGATAGTCCATGTAGCGCTCCGTTAGGTTGAGCGCACCAGCTTAACGCCGACAGATAAAGCGACAACTGCGCGAATGCGTGACGATGTGTAATGTGCAACCCAAGGCGCTCGCACGTTCCGGTTTTACTCCCTCTCCTGTGTGCCCACGGGGTCTTGCGTGTCATCGCAACCGGGCAAAGACGCGCAACCCGTAACGTTGCGGCAACGGGCGCGGTGATTTTCGTCCTGATGTCGTGAGCGGTGCGTCGGAGACGCACCCTGCTCAGTTGTTACGGCCGCCCATGATGCGGAGGATGGACATGAACATGTTGATGAACGCGATGTAGAGCATGATCGAGCCGACGATCGCGTAGCGCGAGGCGAGTTCGCCGTTGTTGCCGATTTGCACCGCGGTGTCGCGGAGCTGCTGGGTGTAGTAGGCGGTCAGTCCGATGAAGACCGCGAGCACGCCGTACGTGATGATCCACGACAGCATGTCATTGGCGAAGAAGATGTTCGCGATCGATGCGAAAAAAAGCCCGAAGAACGCCATCACCAGGTACGAACCGATGGTGCTCAGATCACGCTTGGTGACAAAGCCGTACACGCTCATCGCGCCGAACGTGCCGCCGGTGATGAGGAAGGCGCTGAAAAGCGTTCCCATCGGGTAGACGATGAAGATCCAACTGATGATCAACCCGATGACGGCGGCGTAGCACATGAACAGGACCGTGCCGAGCGTCGCGTTCATTTGCAGCGCCGCTTTTTGCGCGGCCCAGGCGAGCGCCCAGGCACCGAGCACCAGCGCGATGATTCCGCCGTAGCCGAAACTGGCGAGGGCTTTCATCACCGTCGGCGATTGCGAGCAGGCGAACGCCACCGCCGCCGTCACCGCGAGGCCGGCGGCCATCCAGCCGTAGACGGCGTTGAAAAAGTTGAACACCACACGGTTGTCCGTGCCGTATTCCAGCTCAATCTTGCGTGCATGCGATTGCGGATACATGGACATGAGTAGCCTCCCTTTATCGAATAGCCTCGAAGTCTAATCGATCGCGTGGGCGATCGTCGAGCGAATGTTGCCAAAATCGGGTCGGCGGCGGGCGATCACTCACCGCACATCGTCTTGATCACCCACCCCGCCTCGCCGGCAACGCCTCGTTTGGCGCGCGGCGAGAGTCAGAAGCAAACCGAAGATCGAAAGTGTCGCAGGCTCGGGGAGGTAAGTGATGCGGTAGATCGTTCCGGACGCTGCGGTGGAGAACATCGACCCGGACGACACGTCGCTGAGGAAAAGCGCGTCGCTGGTCGACAGAAGCCCGTCAGGGTGGCCGATCGTTGCAAGGTCGTTGGATACGAAATGAAAGTGATCGCCCGTGGACGGATCGGCCCAGACCACGGGGTTCTCCTCGTTTGCCAATCCGCCGGAGTTGAACTGTCCATGAAAACCGACGAACACTCCGTCCCGCAGACCTACGGGCCAGTTCAGCGGTGCCTGCGCGATCTCACTGGCACCCTCGCTCTCACTGCCGTTGGGCATGGGGATGGGCTGGAACGTCACAAGCGGCAAGACGCCCGCCGAGCCGACCTGCTCGCCGGTGCGATAGCGCTCGTAGGTGGATGCGAAGCCGAAATCCTCGATCGCGCCGCCGATATCCGCTGCCGCGATGCGGTTCAGTTCGTCCGCCGAGTGCGACTCCGCGGGTGACACGAGACCATCAATGCCGTTGTCTTCAAACAGCAGATCGCCGTTGCGCGCGAACGTCATCCCGGCGGCGTTGCGCAGTCCGCTGGCGATCTGGCGAACATTGCTCACCGACAGGTCGGTCTCGTTGATCGTAAACGACCAGATCGATTCGGGCGCGAGATTGGCGTTGATCAATCCACTCGCGACGACCGGCGTGGCATCATTGGATGCGTTACTTCGTGAACCGAGATTGAAGAAGACCTCGTGCGAACCCGGCGCGATCGTCCGAACCGCCAGCGCATACGAGCCGTGCTGCGTGTTGGAGGGGAACGCGAACTGGATTGACGCGACGCTGGTAAGGGAATCGGAGGCTGAAGCGCCGGCGCGCAGGAGCGTGATCGCGCCTGCGCCACCGCTGGTCGCTACGACGAGGCGTCCGGCGGTTCGCACGCTGGAAATGCCTGCGGGCAATCCCCCGGCCAAGACTTGCGGCGGCGCGTCGGCAACACCGTCATTGTTGGCATCCACCAGCCGGACCAATTGCCCGGTGGAGTTGTAGAAGCTGCCCTCGGTCTTTGGAACGCTCGCCGCGACCAGGAGCGACCCGTCGGGCAACTGCTGCATACTCGTGGGGTAATAAAGCCCGGTCGCGAAGGTCGTGACCTGGAAGTCCCCCGGATTCGCTCGGCCATCGGTCTGGACCGCAAACTGACCCCAGGAAATCCCTGGCGCTACGACCACCGCGACTGCGACCCATACGGCTCGAAACGTCATCTGCTCACCTTCCCGAACGCAGGATACCGCATGCGCCGACGTTTTTGCCAACGATTCTTGCCGATTTTTCCGCCGACTTTTGCGGGCGGCGGCGGTAAGAATGGGGGGTTGTTGTCGCGCACGGTGCAAGCGGCGGCGAGCGTGCTCGCGTTTTCGGAGACGCGGGAGAGCCTGCGGGGACGCGGCGCGGGTCGGGTTCTTTGACATCTCAGCCCATTTCCGGCCGGAATGGCAGGGAATTGGGACGATGTAGCAAATGTAGCACACGCGAAAGTGCGCGGCGGAACGACGCCGGCACCAGATGGTCGTAAGTCGTTACCGGATCAGGGTTTCGATGCGAAGCCGGCATCGAGACGGGTGTAGGACCGGATGTAGCACGCTACATTCGGTTTGACGGATGGATCGCTATCCGAGCAGTTCTTCGAGCTTGGCGATTGCGGTTTTGACGTTGGCGAGTCGGTCGGCGGCGTTGATTTCGCACTCGACGACGAGTGGGCCGTCATACTCGGCGTCGATGAGGGCGCGGAAGAACGCGGTGGCTTCGACCTCGCCTTCGCCGAAGGGCACTTCCTTGCCCCATTCCACGCCGGGCCGGGCGCTGGCGATGGCGTCCTTCACGTGGACGTGCCGGATGTGCCTGCCGAGCATGCTGACGGCTTCGACGGGGTCGCCGGCACCGTAGAGGATCATGTTTGCGGGGTCGAAATTGACGCCGACGTTTTTGGCGTTGAGGTCGTTGAGAAACAGCAGGAGGTCGCTGGAGCGTTCCTGTCCGGTTTCCAATAGCAGGTCGATATCGTCGGCGGCCCAGGCGCGGGCGATTTCGCGCGTGCGTTCGATGAGCGAGGCGTAGGTGGCGTCGTTGCCCGGGGGGATGAATCCGAGGTGGAAGGTGATGCTGTTGATGCCGATCCGCTTCGCCAGTGCGCCGGCGGCGAGTGCATGGTCGCGCCGGGCAGGCCATAGGTCCGCAGGCACAAGCCCGCCGGTCTTGCGGATGGTCGCGATGGAGGCGTAGTTCTCCCCGGCGAACCCGATCATGCCGGCGGTGAACGCGATGTCGGAAGCCCCGTAGACGTCCAGTGCCGATTGGCGCGTGGCTTCATCCATGTTCAACAGCGACGAAAGCGACAACTGCAAATGGTCAAGCGACAGCTCATCCATC
>JBBQQZ010000145.1:0-8871 GCA_038215325.1 Tepidisphaerales bacterium
CCCAGCGCGATGACGGCGGCGAAGCCGATCGCGATCCAGATCGCCAAGTCGCGCGGATACCAGGGGCTTCCATCGAGGCGCCTGAGTTCCGGGTGCGTGGATCCGAGGATCGGAAAGCCGATGCAGATCAACCCGAGGGCGAAAACATGCAGTATCGTGATCCAGGTACCGGCGCGGTCGGGCTTTGGCGCGTCGATCCAGGCGAGCAGGCCGCGGGCGCAAATCATCGCCAGCGGCGCGAGCATCGGCAGGAGGTAGCGTTCCTTGCGATCGGGGATGAAGGTCATCACGAGGATGGGCAGCAGCACGAGCGCCGCGGCGTAGAGATCGCCGCGCGATCTGGCTTTGCACATCACGAGGATGCCGACAACGAGCATCACGACCCAAGGCCAGTTCATCGGGATGCGTATGGCGTATGCGTAAATCGGGTCCGGTGCCAGGCCGGATGCGCCCTGACGAGAAACTTCCGTCGTCCATGTCCCGGCGACGTCGGGAACGGTGAGGTAAACGTGGATGAACCAGGGGAAAGCGATCAACAAAAACAACGCCATCCCGACGAGCATCGGAAGCATCCATTTTGTAGGTTGGGGTTCATGCCCACCCCGTGCGCTAGGGATGAACCCCACCCCGCGAAATGCGATGACGCCAACCATCGGCAACACCGTCTCCAGCAGCGCGACCGGGCCCTTGCACAAGAACGCCAGCCCCGTCGCCATTGCACCGAGGAGCAATCCGCTCCAGACGCGGCCGCGCAGGATCGCGTAGGCGAAGCAGGCGTTGGCGACCGTCACCCACATCGCCAGGTGAACGTCGCTGGTGCTCTGCCGCATGTACTTCTGGAACAGGATCGTCGTCGCCACCACGATCGCCGCCAGCAGTCCGAGGCGCGGATTGAACAGCGCGCTACCAAGAAAGTAGGTCGCGACGATCATCCCGCACGCCGCCAGCAAGCCCGTCCAGCGGACCTGCCAGGCCAGATCGCGATACGCCTGATCGCGCGTGGCGGGGCTATCGAGTTGATCGAGCGTCGCCTGCCGCATCGATAGCGCCGTGATCCACGCCACGAGGGGCGGTTTTTTGACGCGCGGTTCGCCGAGCATCTTCGGAACCAACCACGGCCCGCCGTGACGCATTTCCAGGGCGCTCTGCACGACGATGTTCTCGTTCCCGCCCGTGAACTGAGGCCACGTCAACGTCGGTGCCATGCCGGCGAAAACGCCTGCGGCAACCAGCAGCGCCAGGAGAAGATGCTTAACGCCGCTCGGCGATGATTCGGCCATAGATCGCCAGCAGTTTGTCGAGATGACTCGAATAACTCAACTCCACCCGCCGCGCCAGGCACGCCTGAGCATACCGATCCCGGTTCGCCACCACGTCCCCGATCGCGTCGGCCCATGCCGCCGGTGCTTCCCCATCGACGACGCGGCCATCGACACCATCGCGAACGATCTCACTCGCCCCGCTCGCCTTCGACACGATCGGCGGAACGCCCATCAGCATCGCCTCGGGGATGACCATGCCGAACGGCTCAAACCGCGCCGGATGCACCAGCGCCGAAGCCCCCGCCAGAATCGCCGGCACGTCGCGCAAAGCGCCAAGAAATCGTACGCGCTCTTCGATCTTCAACTTCCGCGCGATCGCGCGATAGAGCGCCGGATCATCCTTCCCGACCACTTCCAGCACCACGCCCAGGGAGGAGGAACGCGCCAAGGCCCGGATCGCGATATCGACGCCCTTGCGCGCAAAATCCTGTCCCACCAACACCACGCGCGGCGGATCGTCCTTGCCGCGCGATGCGTCCGGCACAAATCGCTCGCTCTCCACGCCGTTGTACAGCGTCATCACGCGGTCTTCGACGGGCGTATCGCCACCCGTCGGATTCGCTCGGTTCCAATCGCGCAGCAGCGTTCGTGTTTCGTCGCGGGCGCGGTCGGATAGGCAGAGCACGACCGGGCCGATCGGGTCGCACAGCAGATCGTGCTCGACGCGCGCGAACATCGCGCGGCGGCGGTTGGTCAGTTGCTGTAGTCGCGAGGCATTGGGGAACGTGATCGATTCCACGCCCGCCTGCGGGTGGTAGACGTCGCAGCGGCGCACGGGCAACACGGCGTGGACAATGTCGTAGCTCGAAGCTTCGAGGTGCGCATCGAGCGAGTTGAGGAACGAGCGGTATTCACCGCCGCGCGTGAGGCCGTCGAAGCGGAGAGGCACGCACATCGATTTTTCGAGCCCCGCCTCAAACGTCGCGGCCGCGATTTTTGCGTCGATGCCGCGCATGCGCAGCGCGTGCAACAGATGCACGCAGTACCCCTCCGCGCCGCCGCGGGCGCTGTCGGCGTGGAGGATGACCAGCAGTACTTTCATCGCCGTACTCATCGTCAACTTCACCGATCGATCGCCACGTTCCGCGTCGGATTCGCCCGACGCAGCTTTTCGTCGTGCTTGGTGATCCACCGCACTTTGGCAAATACCGCCCGCTTGAACAGATCGGTCACCGGGTGGTGGTTGTGTCTGGCATACTCGACCAGCCAGCGGTCGATTTCCTGCGGGTCGATCTTGAACTTCTGCAAGCTGAAGACGAACTGCGCGACGTCCTTCACAATCCACCGACGCGCAAACCAGCGCGGCAGCGGCTTTACGCGGGCGGCGTCGATCAGGCGGAGCGCGATCGGGTTCGCATCGACGTTTGCCCAGAAGTGCCCGATGTAAAGGTCACGATGGTGCAACTTGGCGGCGTGCAGTTTGCCCGCCAGTTGCGCGGTCGGGAGCAAAAGCTGCTCGAACGTCGTCACGCGTTCCAGCAACCGCTCGCAATCCTCGAATCCGTTCAAATGTTCCGTGATGACAAACCCTCGCCCGTCATTCAGCTTGCCGTAGCCGGCCAGCGGAACGGTCGCGATACCGGCCTTCTGCAAATGCCGGATCCCCGCCACCTCGTCCTCGACGCCGCTGAAACCCTTCTTATTCCGCTTGATGTGCAGCCGCGTGTCTTCGAGGTCCAGAACGCAGTTTTCTCGCTCCTTGATCGATCGCCACGGCTCGATCGCAGGGTTCTCGAACACACTCATCGCGTCGATAAGGCCCGCGCGCTTCAGCAAATCGGCGTACGCCGATTCCACCTGGTAATAGCCTGGTCCGACGGGATAGCTCATGCAAATGTATTGGCCGCAGAGACGCGAAGACGCAGAGAGAGAAAATCCACGAATCTGCGCGAATCGACAAGAATGAAATCAGAAGTTGCTTCAGTCTTATTCGTGACGATTCGTGCAGATTCGTGGATCATGTCTTCTCTGCGTCTCTGCGCCTCTGCGGCCAGTCCTATTTCCTAGACTGGAAAAACCGGCTCACGCCCGGTTTGAAGATTACCTTGCCTTCGACCACCACCAGCTCTTCGTTCAGGAACAATTGCACGGCCTTGCTGAGGACGTTGGCTTCAAGCGACAGGCCTTTTTCCTTCACGTCATCGAGCGAGTCCTTGCCCACGTCGATGTGGAATACGTCCTGGAGGATAACCGGGCCTTCGTCGAGTTGTTCGGTTACGAAATGCGCGGTGCAGCCGCTGACGCGCACGCCGGATTCGAACGCCTGCTTGTACGGCGCGGCCCCGGGGAAGTAGGGGAGCAGCGACGGATGGATGTTGATCACCTTGAACCGGAACTTCGCCACGATCGCCGGCGGGAGGATGCGCATGTAGCGGGCGAGGACGACCAGGTCCGCGCCTTGCTTTGTCAGCTCCTGTTCAAGCCAGTTGAAGTGGTCTTCGAGGTTGTCGTGGCTTTTGTACGCAAACGGCAGGCCGGCTTCTTTGGCGAGGGGTTCGAGATCGGGGTGGTTGGACAGCACGCACGCGAAGTCGCCGTAGATGTGCCCGGCCTTTTTGTCTTCGAGGAGTTGGCGAAGGCAGTGGTCTTCCTTGCTCACGAGCAGCGCGATTTTGCGGGGCTTGCGCTGGCTGTGCAGGTGGACGCGCACGTCCATGCCGATCTTTTTGCCCGTCTCCAGCAGGCCGGTGATTAATTCGGACAGGTCGATCGTGATGTCTTTGAGATCAACGAGCATATCCATCAGGAACAGTCCGTAGACCACCCGCTGCTCGATATCCTCGATATTGATCCCCCGCTCCGCCAGGTACGTCGCGAACTGCGCGACTGCGCCTTTCTGGTCTTTCCCGAGCACGGATACGACTGCCAGCACTTTAGACATAGGACGCGACATCCTACTTCCAAGCGGCGGCGTTGTCGCTTGGGCTCGATTGGGCGTGCCCGCAATAAACGCGGCACGTCGGCGTTCTGTAGGTATCTATGAAAGGAAACCCGATGAACACCGTGCGTAGTTATTCCATCGCTCTAACCCTTGGCCTGGCATTAACTTGCGTTCCAACGAACGTATTCGCCAAAGCCGACAAGCCTCAGGAAAAAGCAGAAAAGCGCGAGCGCCCCGCGACCCAACGGGCCGACAAAGAACGCGGCGGTAAGGCCGCCCAGCGGGGCGAGCGCCTCGATAAATTTCTCGCGCAACTCAACCTCACCGACGACCAGAAAACCCAGATCGACGCCGTGAGAAAGGAAACTCGCGAGAAGCTCGCAGCCCTCAAAGGGCAGCTCAAAGACCTCACCCCCGAAGAGCGCCGTGCTAAAATGAAGGAAGCGGCTGGCGATGTGCGTGGTAAGATCATGGCGATTCTGACCGATGAACAGAAAGCCCAGTTGAAGGAAAAGATGCAAGCCGCCAAGGCCGAAGCCGGCGGCGACGGGAAGCCCGCCCGCAAGGCCAAGAAGCAGGACTAGCCGGTTTCATCTCAGTTGTCTCCGTTTAGCCGGGCCGTTTGCGGCCCGTGAACCGGCCGCAATCGGCCGGGCTAAACGATGGAACTGAACCGAAAGCGTCCTCAGCAGTCAGGCAACTCCAGCGCGTGTGAACCATGAGCAAACGATTTCACATTCCCTTGCTGTTGGCCTGCGCGATGGTGTTGTCTGCATTGGGCGTGGTACGGGCTGAAGAGCCCAAGACCCCACCCCCCGAGCGTGGCCGCGGGGCGATGGTCGAGCGGATCAAGAACAATCTTGCCCAGCTCGACCTCACCCCCGACCAGCAATCCAAAGCCGACGAAATCCTTGCCGACGCCGCGCAGCAGTTGATGAAGCTGCGTGAAGAATCCAAGGGCGACCTCGAAGCCCTTCGCGACAAGGCCGGTGGGGTGTTTCAGGGCGTCCGTCAGAAATTGCAGGACGTGCTCACGCCCGCGCAGCAGAAGAAGTTTCAGGAGCTCATGCCCCGTCCGCGGCCAGAAGGCCCCCCGCCCGAGAAAAAGCCGGAAGCGCCGATGCCTGAGTCGAAGGTCGAACCCAAACCCGATTCCAAACCCGATCCAAAGCCCGCCGGAATGACGATGGGCGACATGATGGGCGACAAGTCGCCCACGCAAAAAGCCCCCGCGCCCCAGCCCGTCGCCGCTTCGTCCGCCGCAGTCGCGAATGCTGCCGATACGCAGTTCGCTCCCGGCACACCGGCGGCTGATTTCCGGCTCAAGAATCTCGACGGCAAGACCGTTTCCCTTTCCACGCTTCGCAGCAAGCCGACGGTGCTGGTCTTCGGTTCGTTCACCAGTCCCACCTTCCGAGACAAGGCCGACGCCTTCGACGACCTGAAGAAGGATTTCAAGAACAAGGCCAACGTCCTGATCGTCTACACGCGCGAGGCGTACCCGAATCTGGAGTGGGACGTGCAGCGGAACATCGACGAGCAGATCCGCGTCGCGCCACACACCTCGATCGACGAACGCCAGAAGATGGCCAGGATGACGCGCGACGGGTTGAAGGTCGATACCGACATCCTCATCGACGACATGGACGACGCCGTCACCGCCGCCTACGACGCGATGCCCAATGGCTGCGTCGTCATCGACGGAGCCGGCAAGATCCTGCTTCGACAAAAATGGGCGGATGTTCACGGCGTGCGTGCCGCTCTCGATGGTGCGATCCGGGCACGATGAGCGTATTATCCACCGCGTGAAGACGCTCTTGTTCCTTCTCTCGGTTGTCGTTCTCGTCACCGGCTGCGCTACCGCTCCGGCCCCAGTAACGCCTTCCCCTGCAACATCACCCGCCGGCATCGTCGTGCCGCCGGGAAAGATTCTCGTCGAGTTTCAAACGCTCGACTGCGTCTGCAACCTCGGCGACGTCGAATTCTCGCTATTGGAAATCGAATCGGTTTCGGTCCTCGACTGGGACATCGCCGACAACCGCGTCTGGCTCATCTTCGTCGATAATCGCCGCCCGACCGACGAGGAAATCCAGCGGAGCATTCAGGACACGCCGCTGAAGATCAAACGGATCGCCAGAGGTTAGATCCACGAATCTGCACGAATCGACACGAATGAATTCAAATGCTTTTTAGCCGCAGATGGAATGCATTTTGATCTGCGTCCATCTGCGTTTATCTGCGGCTAATTTCCCGTCTTGGTTTTCATTCGTGTCGATTCGTGCAGATTCGTGGATAACATCCGGGCATGCAGGACCGCGCGACATTTCTGACCGAGCAACGCCTCCCCGAATCGATGACGCTTGATCGCATGAGCGCGCTGGAGATCGTTGAGCTGATGAATCGCCAGGATCGCGTGGCGGTCGAGGCGATGGCGCGGGCGAGCGGGGAGATCGCCATGGCGGTGGATATCCTCGTCGATCGCTTCCAGCGTGGCGGCCGGCTGATTTACGTGGGCGCGGGAACGAGCGGGCGTTTGGGCGTGCTGGATGCCAGCGAGTGCCCGCCGACGTTTCGGTCGGATCCGTCGATGGTCGTCGGGATCATCGCGGGAGGGGAGCAGGCGATGTTTCGCGCGCAGGAGGGAGCCGAAGACCGCTTCGAAGACGGCGCGAAGCAGATCGCCGACCGGAATGTGACCGAAACCGACACCGTCTGCGGCATCGCCGCCGGCGGGACCACGCCGTTCGTTCACGGGGCGCTGGCTGAAGCCAAAAAACGCGGGGCGGCGACGCTGTTCGTCACGTGCGTCGATCGGTTCGAGAACGAACCGGTCTACGACGTCATAATCCGCGCGCTCACCGGCCCGGAAGTGCTCACTGGCTCCACGCGCCTCAAGGCCGGCACGGCGACGAAGCTGATCCTGAACCAACTCACCACCGCATCGATGGTGCGGCTGGGCAAGTGCTACGAAAACCTGATGGTCGATCTGCGCGCCAGCAACGAAAAACTTCGCGACCGCGCCGCCCGCATTCTGATGGCCGTCTGCAACGTCTCACGCGATGAAGCGTTCGATCTGCTCACCCGCGCGGACGGGCATGTGAAGCGCGCGATCGAGCTTTTCCAAGCTAGGTCGAAATAGGCCACAGATCTTCACAGATGAAATCAGATGAATACGGATAAATACAGACGAAGGCTGGTTTCTGTCTGTGAAGCCTCTGCATAACTCTGGCTAATGCGCAAGTTGGCATCCTGTGGTACTTCGAAGGATCTAGTCGGCCCGTAAATCACGTAGTCGAGTAGATGCTTCGGAGTACCTCAGCATGACATTCTGAAAAGAATCAGGTTATTCAGAGGACTCCTGTGTGGATCTGATTTCATCTGTGAAGATCTGTGGCCAATTCCCCCGCACCTCAGCCTTGTTGCGCCGGAGCGGCGGATGGTTTCTGGGCGTCGTACCATTTCGTGCCAAACACCACGCCCGCCGCCACCAGTGTGACGACCAGCGACAGCAGCACCGATCGCGCGATGTTTCCCTTGCCCAGCGCCGTATACATCGCCACGTACACCAGCAGCAGCCCGAAGACCGTCGCGAGCATGCCTTTGTGTTTCGCGATCGCCACCGCGATCTGCGACCCGAAATAGCTGCCGCAGAACAGGCCGATGGCGATCCACATCGCCATCCAGATGTCGCCTTTTTCCAGCGTGCCGCGCTGGAAGTACCCCAGCACCGCCGGTAGGGCGACGGGGGGAATCATGACCATCAGGCTCATCCCGTGCGCTTTGGCCTGGTCGAGTCCGATCGCCAGCACCATGATCGGGATCATCACCGCGCCGCCGCCGAGGCCCATCAGGCCGGAGAAGACGCCGACGATCACGCCAAAAACGATAAGCATTGCGGGGTGGGTCATGAGGGGGTCAGGTGTTGAGTTTGCCGCTTCGGCAAGTGCGCCGATTTGCGGCGGGGATTATGGTCGAGCTTGAGGGTTTCGTCGATCAGGCCGACGTCGAGTTTCGCGACGTCGACGAGGTATTGGCGCAGGAAGAGCGTCAGATCGCCCAGCGCGATCCCGTGCGTGCGCTGGCCGGCGCGGGCGTAAAGCCAATCGGAGAACGCGAGGAAACGCTGAAACGCGCCCTGTAGGGGTGACGCATGCGTCACCCGATCCGGCTCGCGGGCGACGCATGCGTCGGCTCTACAGAGAACGTCGGCCGTGCGCGCGAATTTGCCGCTGTTGGCGATCAAATCCCAGTACCGCTGGAACCGGCGCATCCGCTGCATGTCCGCGAACGGCACGTGTTTCGTCTTCAGGATTTCGTACGGCGGGTGCGGGCTGTAGACAATTTCCCATTCCGCATCATGCCGCACGATCGGCGTACCGCGCAGACGTTTGAGAATGCCGATCTGGATCTCCTGCGGCCGCAATTCCAGCAGCTTGTCGAAACCTTTTCCAAACGATTCCATGTCCTCTCCCGGTAAGCCGACGATCAAATCCGCATGCACGTGTACGCCCGTGTGATCGCGCAGCCAGCGCAGGTTGTCCTCCAGCCGCGCGTGATCCTGCTTCCGCGAAATCCGCTTTTCCACCTCCGGATCGAACGTCTGAATCCCCACTTCAAACTGCAACGCCCCGGCCGGGAACTTGGCGATGATCGAGCGCAACTGCTCCG
>JBBQQZ010000146.1:0-8862 GCA_038215325.1 Tepidisphaerales bacterium
CGCTTTCGGCGCGAAGAAGTCCGCCTCGGCGGGGCGGGGTTTGTGCTGGCGGGGCTGGCGACGCTGGGCGCAAACGTGTCGGCGGTGGGGGTGTGCGGGAACGATCGCGCGGGACAAACGCTTTGCGACACCATCAGCACCTACAACGCCGACACGAGCTGTCTCGTGAAATGTGATCGGCCGACCGTCGAGAAAGTGCGGCTGCTCGGTTCGTCTGAAGACCGCACGGCGCAGCAGATGATTCGCCTGGACATCGAAGAGACCAGCCCCGTCAATAAATCCATCGAAGACCAGCTCTTCGCCGCCGCCGAGAAGGCGATCGAGGGCGCGCAGGTGCTGTGCCTTGAAGACTACAACAAGGGCGTGCTGACCGAATCGCTGACCCAGCGACTGATCGCGCTGGGGCGCGCGAGGAAGCTGCCCGTGCTGATCGATCCGGCGCGCCTGAACGATTACAGCAAGTACAAAGGTGCCACGCTCATCAAATTGAACCGCCCGGAGACCGAGAAAGCGACTGGCCAGAAGATCACCGATGAAGCCAGTTGCCGCGCCGCCGCCACGATGCTGCTGGAGACGCTGGATTTGCAGGCGGTGGTCATCACGATGAACGACAAGGGCAGCTACCTTGCCCGCCGGGACGGCAAGCATGAGTTGCTCGCTTCGCGCCCGCGCCAGGTGGCCGATGCGACCGGCGCCGGCGACATGGTCTTGACCGCGCTGGCGCTCGCCACCGCGGCCGGCGCCGACTGGCACGAGGCGGTGGAACTAGCGAACGTGGTCGGCGGACTGGAAGTGGAAAAACTCGGCTGCGTGCCGATCACGCGGCAGGAGATCATCGCGGATCTATTGCAGGAACAGCGGCAGCAATCGGGCAAGGAGCGTTCGCTCGCCGAGCTGCTCGCCGAGATCGATCTGCACCGCCGCGCGGGCCGGCGGATCGTGTTCACCAACGGCTGTTTCGATCTCGTACACCTCGGGCACGTGAAGTATTTCCAGTTCGCCAAGGCGCAAGGCGACCTGCTGATCGTCGGCGTGAACACCGACGCCAGCATCCAGCGCCTCAAAGGCGACAAACGCCCCGTCGTGGGAGAGAACGACCGCATCGGCGTGCTGGAAGAGCTCGAGAGCATCGACTATTTGATCAAGTTCGATACGGATACGCCGCTGGAACTGATCGAAGCGATTCAGCCGGACGTGCTGGTCAAGGGCGCGGACTACGCGAAGGAGCAGGTCGTCGGCTGGCAAATCGTCGAAGCCCGCGGCGGGTACATCGCGCTGGCGCCGCTGATCGACGGCAGATCGACGAGCAACGTCATCAAGCGGATCCTGGAAGCGTACTCATAGCGACGCGGCGCGCCATGAAGCCGCGGGGCTTACTTCTGCGTCGCGTACGGAATCACCGGCGGGAGGAACGACCGCGGCGTGCTGGGCGGGATGGCGGTGGTTGCATGGATGCCTCTTGTCAAAAAATGCACGCAGCCGATTGTCGTTCGACAATCGGCTGCGTGCAAATGCTGATCCGGGTGCGCGCGGGACGCCCGCACCACGCAGGCGATCAGTCGTTCGGGAGAACGATGTTCAGCGCCTGATTGTTGCCGTCGGGGCAATTGATCTGGGTGATCTTGTCGGCGTCCGGGCCGTTGCGCTTGGACCACTTGGGGTCGCCGGGATTTTTCACTTCCATGCCTTCCATCTGGATCATTTCCATGTCCATGGACGGCGGGGCACCCGGCGTGGGCGCGGCGGCGGCATTCATGGCGGCTTCGTACTTGGCCTTCGCGTCCTTCTGCATGCGCTCGAGGTAGGCGACGAATGGCTTGCCGTCGGCGCACTTGAAGACGTAGCATCGGACGGCCTCTTTGCCGTCTTTATCGAACGGGGCGACCTTGTTCGCGTCGTCGGCGAAGTAGGTCGCGCCGTCGTCGGTCGTGTAGTACATTTCAGTCACGACCGAACCGCCGCCGCCGTCGCCACCAACGATCTGCCACACGATGAAACCGAGTGCCATCACGATGATGCCGATCGTGATGCCCGTGGTGATGGCAGGATTCTGGTTCAATGATTCGCGAATACCCACTGTCGTCTCCTCTTGTTGTTGACTCCAAAAACTCGTCGGACGCGGAATTGAAGCGTCCCGAAATGTGAAACGTCACTGCTGGATGGCCATTATGTCACAAGTTGCGATTCGGACAAGGCTTTAGGGGGATTCGCGACAACACGTCCGGGCGTCCGATAACAGATGAAATGGCGATGAAGGACCGATGAACCGGGCGCGCTACTGGCGAACCGTCATCACACGCCGCATTTCGCGATCGATTTCCTTCTCCTTGATCGTGGCCCGCTTGTCGTGTTTTTGCTTCCCGCGAGCAACGCCGATCTCGACCTTCACCCTGCCGTCTTTGAAGTAGATCGCCAGCGGAATCAGCGTGGTGCCGCGAACGTCGAGTTCCTGCTGGAGTTTCTTGATTTCACGCTTGTGAACGAGCAGTTTTCGCTCTCGGCGGGGGTCGTGATTGTAGACGATCGCGGCCTTGGCGTACGGATCAATATGGGCGGCGGCGAGGTAGAGCTGGCCTTGGGTGATGTGCGCGTAGGCGTCCTGCAACTGGGCATGCCCGTCGCGCAGGGATTTCACCTCCGAGCCGACGAGCATAATGCCGCACTCGAGCTTGCTCTCGATGAAATAGTCGTGCAGCGCACGACGGTTCGAAATTCGCGGGCCTTCCGGGGCCTTGTGCTTCGCCATTGCGACATCATAGCAAATCGATGCGGTCGCGACGATGCAAAGCGCCGGGAGAGAAAACAGTAGCCACGAATCACACGAATGGGACACGACTGAAGGCGTCTGTATTCGTGCCCATTCGCGTAATTCGTGGCCAGAACGGATTCCATCCGCTCTAATTCCCTGTTTCGACGCCAGCGGGGGTCGCGATCACTCCTCGGGTACGCCCGCGGCCAGCGGGGCGGCGAGCTTGACCGCGAGCACCTTCTGGTGGATCTCGGCGGCAAGGTCCTTGTTGTCGAAGAGGAACTGCTTGGCGTTCTCACGACCCTGCCCGAGGCGGGTGGGGCCGTAATTGAACCAGGCACCGCTCTTCTCGACGACGTTGGTGGTGACGGCCAGATCAAGCACGTCGCCTTCGTAGCTGATGCCGCGGTCGAACATGATGTCGAACTCGCCATCCCGGAACGGCGGGGCGACCTTGTTCTTCACGACGCGCGCCCGCGTGCGGCAGCCGATGGAGACGTCGCCGTCTTTCAGCGTTTGCGTGCGGCGCACGTCGATACGGACTGACGCATAGAACTTCAGCGCCCTGCCGCCGGGGGTGGTCTCGGGGTTGCCGAACATCACGCCGATCTTCTCGCGAATCTGGTTGATGAAGATGACGGTGGTTCGGCTCTTGGAGATCGCGCCGGTGAGCTTACGCATCGCCTGACTCATCAAGCGGGCTTGCAAGCCGACGACCGCGTCGCCCATCTCGCCTTCGATTTCCGCCCGCGGAATCAGGGCTGCGACCGAGTCGATGACGATCAGGTCAACCGCGTTGCTGCGGACGAGAAGCTCGCAGATTTCCAATGCTTGTTCGCCGGTGTCGGGCTGGGAGACGAGCAGATCGTCAAGGCGGACGCCGAGGCGCTTGGCCCAGGAGGGGTCGAGGGCGTGTTCGGCGTCGATGAACGCCGCAACCCCGCCTAGCTTCTGGCAACTGGCGATGATGTGCAGGTTGAGCGTGGTTTTACCGGAAGATTCCGGCCCGAACACTTCGATGATTCTGCCGCGCGGGATGCCATACCCGCCTAGCGCGATATCCAGCGAGAGAGACCCGGTCGGGATGCCGTCGATGGTCGCGGATTTCTCGCCGTCCAGTTTCATGACGGCACCTTTGCCGAACTGCTTTTCGATCTGCTGGACCGCGAGGTTGAGCGCGCGTTCCCGCGCCGGATCCAAAGGCGGCTTGGGCTTCACCTCGCGTACGACCGCGCCGTTGGTTTTCTCAGCGCCGTTGGTTTTGGCGTCGATACTCACGGGGCTGAGCGTAGCCGTAGAGGGACCGGTCGAAGACGCGGACGACTTGGTGTCGGCGGCTTTGCCGTCGACCTTCTCGAGAACTTTGGCCACGATGGGCCTCCTTGTTGCTGCACCCGGGTATCTTGGTCAGCCGGGCGGGAGGGACGAGTTGGCGATGAGGATCGGGTTGACGGTGCTGTGGCGAGCATCAGAGAGCAAAACGCTCCGCTTCGCGTCGCGGCTAACCCGGCAATAAACGATCCTCCCGAACCCGCAACTCCTTGCGTGACTTGAATTTGCAATGCCGATCCACCGGACCGCACCGCGACCAAACTGGACGGAAGTCACCACCGCCTAGGTTCGGTCTTTGTTTGAACGAACGTTAGGATATTGATCGGGTAAAGAGTTTTCAAGTCTTAAATCAAAAAATTCTGGAATGGATCCACGAATCTGCACGAATCGACACGAATGAAGGCAAATGCGTTATTAGCCGCAGATGAACGCAGATGAAGATGGGGCTGTTTTTTTATCTGAGACCTCTGAACAGCCTTAGATATTGCGCGAGTTGTCATCCTGAGGTACGCCGAAGGACTGGTCGGCAGCAAGACGGCTTACGAATCATCTGGTCGAGTAGATGCTTCGGAGCACCGCAGCATGACATTCTGGAAATGACCGGGTTATTCAGAGGTTCCAACTGCGTTTATCTGGTGCGTCAGTGAAACTGGTTTTGTGTTGCAGACTGAAAGGAGTTTGCCTTGGAATAACCCGTTTGCGGACCGGGCGAGAGCCGGATGCGGGAAATCCGCCCGTCCGGTTCGACGAGGGAGACCTGCCCGGCATTAGGGTCGGGCAGGTCTCTACTCTGCCGGCTAATGCATTCTACCGGACGAAGTTGGCTGCTACTTCAGCGTCGCTTTCAGTTCGATCGTCGTGCCGGTGAGGGCTTTGGAGACGGGGCAGCCTTTTTTGGTGTCTTCGGCGATCTGCTGAAACTTGGCCGCTTCGATGCCGGAGACGGTGGCGTGGCAGGTAAGTTCGATCTTTTTGATCGCGAACCCGCCTTCGACCTGGTCGAGGTGAACCTTGGCGCTGGTCTCGACCTGCGTCGGGACATGG
This sequence comes from Tepidisphaerales bacterium, assembly GCA_038215325.1. Taxonomy (GTDB): domain Bacteria; phylum Planctomycetota; class Phycisphaerae; order Tepidisphaerales; family Tepidisphaeraceae; genus BPJO01. The sequence goes on from JBBQQZ010000146.1 coordinate 5,126, forward strand.
CCTGCGGACGAAAGCCCGTGGCTGAGCGCCATCGAGAAACATCCCGCCAGCGCCGCGCCGACGAGTTCTTCGGGGTTCGCGCCCTTTTCGCCTTCGAACCGGGTTTTGAACGAGAACGGCGCATCAAAGCCGCCGTTTCCGGTCTTCATGTGGCCGTTGCCGGACTTCAAATCTCCGTTCCAACGTGCCTGTGCGGTGCTGACTGCCATCGTGTGCTCCTTATCGTGGTAAATGGGTTCGATCAAAACGTGAGGACGGATGATAGGCCAACCGCGCGCCGATTTCCGCCGCCGCGCGTAGACGGATCCTTAATCCAATGTTCGTACGAAGATTGGAGTGAGGACGCGACGGCGTGCCGGTAGGCGTTCGGGCGGGGTCGTTGGTATGCTGGCGTGCGTGAGATCGATCGAACCCTCCCAACTTCTGCGTGTCTGCTGCGTGCTGATTGTTGCGGGCGTGTTTGTCATCTCCGGCGTGTCCAAGATCACGGGCAACGGGCAGGAGGGGTCGATGGTGGCGCGGTATCTGAACAGCGTGGAAACCGTGCGAGCGCTGGGGTACGCGGAGATCGCGTTGGCGCTGTGGATGCTGAGCTTTCGGATGCCCCGGTTGTCGGTGGGGATCGCTGCCGGAGCGTTGCTGGGGTTTACGGTGTTGATCGGGGTGGAGCTGAACCGGGAAAAGCCCTTGCCTTGCGGCTGCCTGCAAGCGACCCCCGGAATCCAAGACCCCCACGCGATCCGGCGGGGGCTGTGGGGGTCGATCGGGCGGAATGGGGTGCTGGTGAGTTTATCGGTTGTAGCGATTATGCTGGCAACCGACCCCCGCTCCCGCAGTAAAGACGCATAAGTGCGTGAAATTTTGCGCATACCGGACCCGCCACGAACCAAACTCGCCCGTCGTCGTATCCGATGATGGAGGTGTATGGCGATCCTCGAAACAACCCCGGCGGACGTTGAAGTGGGCGAACTGGTCTCCGATCGTCGCCGCAGCAACCGGCAGGAACGCGCGACGCCCGCCTGGGTGAGCGCCGCCACCGGCACGAATCGCGGCAACGGGTTCAACGTCACCATCAAGGACTTGTCCCTGCACGGCGTGGGCTTCATCGCCAGCCGCGCCATGGGCAAGCAGGACGCACACTGGATCGTGATCGCCGACCAGTCACTTCGCCTTAGCACCCGCGTCCGCATCGCCTCGTGTCGCCAGCGCGAAGACGGCCTGTACGACATCGGCGGCGAATTCTTCTGATTCTTCGATCGCTCCTCCAACGCAATCGCATGTTCCGGTGTTATCCCCGCTTTCGTATACGCGCGGGGAGGTTTGGGAGGAGGGTCTTCCGGCTTGCGCTGCAAAAGCACCTTCCACCAACGCTCGGCCCCCCCGCCCTACCCTCCCACGGAGTACCGGGAGAGGGGGACATGCGCTCGCCCTGGACGGAAGTCGGGCTGCGACAATTTTTCCATTGAAACTCAGTCTCAACTATATACCATATGCTCTCGAAAGAATCGGACCCTATGGATAAAGCCTGCGACCTTCCCGGCTGCACGAACACGACTGGGGACATCACGAAGTGCTCGCTCAACCAGTTGGACATCGGCTGTTGCGGTTGCGTGGTCTCGATTGACGCCGCTCACGACCGCGATCTGAAGCGCCGGCTACTTGAAATGGGCTTCTGCAACGGCGCGAGCGTCGAATGCGTCCGCAGGGCACCGATGGGCGATCCGATCGAGTTCAAAATCCGCGGCTACAACCTGTCGCTCCGGGGCGAGCAGGCGAGGCTGGTTCAGATTAACGTAAACCGATAAAAGGACTGAGTACTGCGTACTGCGGACTGAGGCATCGTCTCTCCGTGTTCAGTTCTCAGCACTCCGTACTCATGCTTGCAGTTAGTTCCCGTACCCTCACCGTTGCCCTGGCGGGTAATCCCAACAGTGGCAAGACGACTATTTTTAACGCCCTGACCGGTCTGCGCCAGAAAGTGGCGAACTATCCCGGCGTCACGGTCGAGAAAAAGGTCGGGAAAACCGTCCTCGAAGATGGGTCGAGCGTCGATATCGTCGACCTGCCCGGCGCTTACTCGCTCATCAGTCGCAGCCCGGACGAAGTGGTGACGATGCAGGTTCTGCGCGGCCTGCGCGCCGATACGCCGGCGCCGGACGTCGTCATCTGCGTGGTGGATGCGTCTAACCTTCAGCGCAATCTGTACTTAGTCAGCCAGCTCATCGAGATCGGTCGGCCGCTGGTGATCGCGCTCAATATGACCGACGTCGCGGCGCGGCGGGGGATCAACCTGTCGGCGTCACGCCTCCGCGACGCCTTGGGCGGCGTTCCGGTCGTGCCCGTCGTGGCGCACAAGAAACGCGGGATCGATGATTTGAAGAAGGCGATCAAGTTCGCGTCGGTCGCCACGCCGATCAATTTTGCGCTGCCTGAAGCGATGAAAAAGGCGATCGCCGACCTCGCTGATGTGCTGCGGAACGATGAACATGCCAGCGATCGCGAAGCCCCGATCATCGCCGAGCGACTGATCATTCACGATAGCTCGCCGGATCTGGAGAACTATCTAAAACACGCGAATGTGCGATCTCTGGTCGGAGCTGCGATCGCGCAGCTTCACCAGCAGGATATCGACCCGCTACAGGCGGATATCGAGGCGCACTATCACTGGATCGATGATGTGGCGGCGCGTTCGCTCGAACCCGCGTGCACCGCGTTGGACAGTAGCACGGGCGTCCCGCCCGTGGCGTCTGACGGTCACGGGCGGGACGCCCGTGCTACTCTTTTAGAATACGCCCATCCGCTCTCCTTGACCGATCGCCTCGACCGAGTTTTTCTGCACAAAATCTGGGGCCTGCTCGTCTTCGCCGCCATCATGGCGGTGCTGTTTATCAGCATCTTCATCGTCGCCGACCCGATTATGGGCGCGACAGAGGAGGCGGTGGGTTGGATCGGCGGGCTCATTACCGGCTGGCTGCCCGACGGCGCGATCAAGGATCTGTGGACCGACGGGATCGTCGCCGGCGTGGGCGGGGTGCTGGTGTTCGTGCCGCAGATCGCGGTGCTGTTCCTGTTCATCGCGATCCTGGAGGACACGGGCTATCTGGCTCGCGCAGCATTTCTCATGGACCGCGTCCTCGGCAAGCTGGGATTGAGCGGCAAAAGCTTCATCCCGATGCTGAGCAGTTTCGCGTGCGCGATCCCCGGGATCATGGCGGCGCGGACGATCGAAAGTAAGCAGGACCGGCTGGCGACGATCTTCGTCGCGCCGTTTATGAGTTGCAGTGCCCGGCTGCCCGTTTATGGGCTTTTGATCGGCGCATTCTTCGCGTCTCAGGCGGCGTGGGTGCGGGGCGGGATCATGTTCGCGTGCTACGCGCTGGGCGTTCTGGCCGCAGTGTTAACGGCGCTTCTTTTCCGCAAAACTTTCCTCAAAAGCGCCCCGACCAGCTTCGTTCTGGAACTGCCGACCTACAAGGTGCCGCAGATCACGCAGATCATCCGCGTGATGGTGACGAACACGTGGGCGTTCATCCGCCGGGCGGGGACGATTATCTTCTGTTTGAGCGTGATTTTGTGGGCGATGGCGTATTATCCGCGGCTTTCGGAGGAGGCAACCGCGCGGGTGACGGCGGCCTCGACGGCCAGATTGCCTTTGGCGATCACCGACGGTGTTCCGAACCTCTCAACTACGGCAATGGAAGTACAAAGCGAATCCGCGCAAGCGGAAGCCAAGCAAG
>JBBQQZ010000147.1:0-8857 GCA_038215325.1 Tepidisphaerales bacterium
CGATTTGGCGTTATAGAGCGCCGCGTCGGCGTGGTGGATCAGGGCAACCGGGTCGGCCGCATCGTAGGTGGCGACGCCGAAGCTGCACGTGACGCGAACGCTGCCGTTCATGCGGCGGAGGTCCATTTTTTCGATCGACACCCGCAATCGCTCCGCCAGCGCCATCGCCCCTGCCGGGCCGATGCCGGGCGTGAGGACGACGAACTCCTCGCCCCCGTAGCGGGCGACGATGTCTTCGGTGCGGGTGCCTTCCTGGAGGATCGTTGCGACCGTGCGCAGCACTTCGTCCCCGGCGAGGTGGCCGTGCTGGTCGTTAACGAGCTTGAAATTATCCACGTCAATCATGATCGCGCTCAGCGGCCGGGGCGTGCGGGTGACCAGGCTGATTTCCCCCTCCAGCCGCTCGTCGAGGTAGGCCCGGTTGTGAAGCGAGGTCAGCCCGTCGATCTGGGCGCGCTCCTGCAACATGTCCAGCAGTTGCTTGGTCCTTAGCGTCGCCCGCACCCGCGCCTGGAACTCGGCAGGATGAAACGGTTTGATGATGTAGTCGGTGGCGCCAAGATTGAGGCCGGTGACGCGATCCTCCGGCGAAGCCGCGCCGGTGAGGAAGACGATCGGCACGCTGGCGCAGGACGAATCGGACTTCAGCTTACGGCAAAGATCGAACCCGCTGATGTCGGGCATATCGACATCGAGCAGGATCATGTCGATTCGCTGCGTCGTCGCCAGTTCCAGCCCCGTCGTCCCGTTCTGGGCCGTGAGAAGCTCGATCTGGTCGCTCTTGAGCCACGCCTGAACCAGGCGGTGCATTTGCGGCGAATCGTCAATGAGCAGCACGCGCTGCGGCATGATCAGTCTCCAGTGTGCGGTCGTATCCGTAGACAGAGCGGATCCGTTCAATCAATGCATCGACCTGTGACCGGACCATCTGAAGGTCTTGTGCAAGTTTCATGCTTTGTTCAGCCGCCGCCGCGGCGTCGGAGATGGCGTCGAAGCCGTATCCCCCGCCGGCACCTTTGATCTGGTGGACCAGGCGCTTGAGGTCGGCGAGGTTCTGCTGGTTCATCAGGCTGGTGAGCTGCGCGGCCTGTCCGGGCAGTTCCTGGACGTACGTCGTGACCAGCTCCGCCATCATCGGATCGGTTTCGAGCGAACTGTGCAGCGGTGTCGCCTCGTCCGACGCCGCGCCGGCGCACCAGGAGAGGATGGTGCTGACGAGCACGTCCCGGTCGATCGGCTTGGTGAGGTAGTCGCTGCATCCGGCATCGACGCATTTGCGACGGTCGCCGTCCATGGCGTGGGCGGTGAGCGCGATGATGGGAAGCTTCGACCCGCGCCGGCGCAGCTCGCCGGCGGCGGCGTAGCCGTCAAGGACGGGCATCTGCATGTCCATCAGCACCACGTCAAACGTCTGCCCGTTGAGCGTCGCGGCGTCGATGCGCTCCAGCGCGATCTGCCCGTTCTCGGCGACTTCGACGGTCGCGCCCGAACGCGTGAGATAGAAACTGACCAGTCGCTGGTTATCGACCCCATCCTCCGCCAGCAGGATTCGCCGGCCGGCGAGGGGGAGCTTGGATTCAACTTTGGTCGGCACGGTCGATACCGGCGGTATTAGGGGTGCATCGGACACCTCGCCCACGTCGATCGTCACCGCCGACCGCGTGCCCTGGCCGAGGGTGCTGGAGACGACGACGTTCCCGCCCATCATCTGCGCCAACCGCATGCTGATCGCCAGCCCGAGGCCCGACCCGCCGAACTTACGCGTGGTGGACGTATCCGCCTGACTGAACGCCGAGAAAAGCCTGCCCACCTGCTCCTGGTCCATGCCGATGCCGGTATCGCACACCAATACTCGAAGATACGCCGCGTGCCCGGACGCGGCGGGCTGGAAACGCACGCGGACCGATACGTCGCCCTCGTGCGTGAACTTGATCGCGTTGCTCACCAGGTTCAGCAAAACTTGCCTTAGCCGCGTCGGATCGGTCTGCACCGAGCGCGGGATCGCGGTCTCGTGCTCGACCGTGAAACGCAGGTTCTTCTCGGTCGCGCGCACGCGCATCAGCGATTCAACCTCGCCGACGATCTGCACGGGATCGCAGGCGATTTTCTCGACCGTCATCTTGCCGGCCTCGATCTTCGACAGATCGAGAATGTCGTTGATGATCGACAAAAGATGCTTGCCGTTGCGCCGAATCGTTTCGACGCAGCCGCCGCGCTGGGTGGCGGGGAGCGATTCGTCCAGCAGCAGGTCCGCGTACCCGAGGATGGCGGTCATCGGCGTGCGGATTTCGTGGCTCATGTTCGCCAGAAACTCGCTCTTGGTGCGGCTGGCGTCTTCGGCGGCGTGCTTCGCGGCCTCGGCTTCGGCGCTCTTGGCTGCCAGTTCCTCCGTGCGGTAGACGAGCTGCTCCTTCGCCTGGAAAAGCCTCTGGGTATATGCCTGTAGTTCGGCCTCGTCGGTCTTCCGGCGAGAGATGTCCTGGATCTGCGCAACCATGTACTTCACGACGCCACTGGAATCGCACACCAGCCCCACGTTCATCAGCGCCCACACCGTCGTGCCGTCCTTGCGAACGTATCGCTTCTCCATCGCGTACTTGTCGCGGCGATTGCTCAGCAGTTCCTGCGTCAACGCGACGTCTTCCTCCAGATCGTCCGGGTGGGTGATGCGCTGAAAGTTCAGATCGAGAAGTTCGCTCTCGTCGTAGCCGACGATCTCGCAGAAATTGCGGTTGACGCGGAGGAACGTTCCGCACGGCGCGACCATCGCCATGCCGGTGGCGCTTTCGACAAAGGCATTGCGGAACAGTTCGCGGCTTTCGCGCAGTTCGTCATCGGCAAGCCGCCGGGCGTCGATGTCCTGGTGCGTGCCGATCATCCGCAGCGGCACGCCCGCGGCATCGCGCTTGACGACCCGCCCGCGCACGAGCACCCACTTGGCGAGACCGGCGGCGGTGATCAGGCGGATTTCGGCGAAAACGTCGGTCGTTTCGCCTTTAAGGTGCCGATCGGTCAGCGCCTTCAGGTGATTCACATCTTCGGGGTGGACCAGGTGCTGAAACGCATCCACGGTTCGCGGCAGGTCGGACAGGTCATAACCCATCATCCGCGCCCAGGTGTCGGAAAACGACATGTCGCCGGTGCGAAGATTGATGTCCCACAGCCCGTCGCCGGCGGCTTCGAGCGCGAGCGAGAGGCGGTGTTCGCTGGTTTCAAGGGCGCTTCGTTCGAGTTCAAGCTGCGTCTGCGCGTCGCGCAGGGAGGAGAGCAGATAGTTGACCGGCTGCGCCAACTGCGCGACTTCGTCGCGGCCGTAGAGTTCGACACGCTGGGTCAGATCCTGCGTGTCGGCGATGTTGCGGACCTGGCTGCTGAACCGCGTAATCCGCGACATCACCAGCGTTTCAAACAGCAGGAACGTCATCGCCCCCAGCACCGCCGCCGCCCACCAGGATTGGCGGCTGAGAACGCTGATGGTGTTGACGCCTTCGAGATAGACCGATCGCGGCAACTTCCCCTGCACGAGCATCGCCGGACGCCCGAACGCATCGAGCACGACGTTGTAGACGTGGAGTTGATCGTTCGTGTGCCGCAGGACCACCTCTTGCGGCGTCCCCAGGCACGTGGCGGCAATCGTCTGCTGCTGCGGCGTCAGTTCCGACATGCGCAGGAATGACAGTTCCACGCCCGTCGCCTCGCTCAGCGCCGCGACTTCGCCTGCTGTCAGGAACTGACCGAAGAAACACACCCCCGCCGGCGGGGATTCGCTGTCGGTGCTGGTCACCGGCGCCAGCGCAAACATCAACACGCCCTCCGGCAGCGACAGCAGTCCCTGTCGCGGCTCCAAGTGCTCGCGATCCCACAGTTTTGATTCGGGTTTCAGGTACGTGTAAAGCGACGCCGGGACGTCCCGGCCTTTTTTTGTCTCCGGATCCACCGCCACGCCCAAAAGCGGCTTGCCGGTCAGATCGGTGTACACGATCACCGACAATTGCATCTCGACCAGCGTGTTTTCCTGGACGTTGCGCTTCTGAAAATCCGGCATTTCCCCCAGCACGAACGACCGCGCGTCGTCCCAGCGGGCCCAGTCGGAAACCGACAGCAGCTCGATCCGCTGCGCCAGCGCATTCTGGGCCTGCTGTCGCGCCTGGCTGGCGGAATCTTCCTCGATCCGCGCGAACCTTGGCAGCAGCGTCCGCTCCACCAAAATATGCAACGTCGCCATCAACAGGACGGCGGTTCCGAACAGGCTCAAGAGCACTTTGAGACGAAGACGCATCGTCTCAGTCATCGACCGCAACCGATCGCCGATTAACACAGATGACGAAGACAAGAAGCCACGGGGGCAAACCCGTGTGTCCGGCGTCCACCGCGAAAACGCGCGGGCTTACCCCCGTGACGCTACGGTATCACCGTCGATATCGTGGGATTTATCAGAACAGCGGCAACTGCTCGCGCTCGTACGCGAACTTGGTCACGGGGTGGTCCACCGGAACCTTGTATTGCCCTGTCCAGCAGGCGGTGCAGGCGTTTTTCGGGTCGATCTTCGACGCCGCCAGCGTGCCTTCCAGCGACAGGTACGCCAAACTGTCCACCTCGATGAAATCGCGGATCTCGTCCAGCGTCCGCTCGTGCGCGATCAACTGCTGCGGCGTCGCGAAATCGATCCCATAAAAGCACGGATGCCGGATCGGCGGGCAACTGATGCGGAGGTGGATTTCCTTCGCGCCGGCACGCCGTAGGGCGCGCATCTTGGATCGGGTCGTCGTTCCGCGCACGATCGAATCGTCAACGACGATGATGCGTTTATCGCGCACCAGGTCGGCGATGATGTTGAGCTTCAGGTTCACCGCGCGGTCGCGCGCCGCCTGATCGGGCAGGATGAACGTCCTGCCGACGAAGCGGTTGGGGACGATCGCTTCCATGAACGGAATCCCCGACTCCTTGCTGAACCCCAGCGCCGCCGTTCGACCGGAGTCGGGCATGGGGACGACGCAGTCGCCATCCACGCTCGATTCCCGCGCCAACTGCCTGCCCAATTCCTCACGCACGCGCTGCACGTTGATCCCGAACACGTTGCTCGCGGGGTTAGCGAAGTAGACGTGCTCGAACACGCACTTGGCACCTTCGGGCGCGGGGTCGGCGAAGATTCGGCTGGTCAGACCGTGGTCGTCGATGCGGACGATCTCGCCGGGCAGTACGTCGCGGATGAACTCGGCACCGATCGCGTCGAACGCGCACGTTTCACTCGCGACGACGTACGGACCGTTGTCCGGCATTCTTCCGATCGAAAGCGGCCTGATGCCCCACGGATCACGCGCCGCTTCAATCCGGTCGGGAAACAGGAACAAAAGCGAATACGCCCCCTGCAAATGCTGCAACACGTGCGGCAAGGGGTCGCTGCGCTCGACGTGGCTGGGCTTGGCCAGCAGATGCACGATGATCTCGGTGTCGGTCGTCGACTGGAAAATATGCCCGTGCGCTTCGTATTCCGCGCGCAAAAGCTGGGCGTTGATCAGATTGCCGTTATGCGCCACCGCCACCGGGCCCATGCGATATTGCCGCAAAAGCGGCTGGGCGTTGCAGAGTTTGCTCGATCCGGTCGTCGAATACCGCACGTGCCCGATCGCGCCCGTACCGGCGAGTTCTTCGGTGAGCATGCGCGGGTTGAAGACCTGGCTCACCAGGCCCATGCCGGTGTACGCGTTCAGATCCTTGCCCGTCGTCACCGCAATCCCCGCCGATTCCTGCCCGCGGTGTTGCTGCGCGAAGATGCCCACGTAAGTCAGTTGCGACGCCGCCGGCGTGCCCCACACGCCGAACACGCCGCACTTTTCCTTCTTCTCGTACTCGTCGTGAACTTCTAGGACGGGGAGGGAATGGTTCATGGGCTGCCGACACGATAGCGGGCTAACGAAGGCTTATCAAACGCACCTCCATCCCTGTCACTATTTGGGGTTTGCGAAAACTTCTGTCGCTATGGAAGGGTCGAGCCCGAATGGGGACACAGATCCGCACGGATGGACCACAGCTATGCACAGATAGCTCGATTTCGCAAGCCAACGCGGACCGAAAGGTGCCGTTGACAGTGCGCCGGGTCGCCGACGCCATGCGTTCTCTCGGACATTGCGCACGCATCGGTCCGCCTTCGAATCCGATCTGTGCTCATCTGACCTCATCTGTGATGATCCGTGTCCTCTTCCCGCCCGGATCGGCCGACGCGACCGAAATCATGGGCAGACGCTTACTATTGCGTCAAAACGCGGTTGTTGTCACGGCTCGGGTGTGCAAGCTATACACCGTCGTCTTCGACATCCGCGCTTTCCATACGTCTGGCCAGATCGAGGATGACGTCCTCGCGCTCGCCGTGGTCGATGAGGCCCTCGGGGCGCTTGCGGTGCTGTAGCGCGCGATCTTCGATCATGTCGTCAACCGACATGCACCCGATGGTCCTGGCCTTGTGCCCGACGCCCGCCAGCCTCAGCAAACCCACCGCCGCGCGGATCTGGAGTTCGGGTTGATCCGGGCTGGTCAGGCGCTGTTCCAGGATGTCGATCGCCCGCAGCGTCAGTTGCCGAAGCCGGTCCGACGCCGATTGCAGCACGCCGTCGCGCCGGCGGTTCAGCTCCGCGATGAACGTCGGATGCACATGCCGCCACCGCGCCACCGTCGCCCGATTGACGCCGATCTCCCGCGCGGTTTGCGAATCCGTCTGCCCGTCAACGAGCATGTCCACCGCCGCTAACTGCTGCGGGGTCAACTCCTTCCGCAACACCTCGGTGAACGAATCCGCGTGCGGCCGGAATCGGTCATTCACCAGTTGCTCCAGCCTCACCCCCAACGCCTCCCCCGTCTCCTCCACCCGCGCCATCTCACCCGGCAGCAACACCTCCCTCGCCCCCAGCCGCGCCGCCTGGGCCTCCACGTCCACAACCCCTGATTGCAAATGAAGTTCCAACGGCATCCGATGACCCTGCGACATGCAAACCTCCGATCCAACCACATGACCTCAATCCATGATGTCCCCCAGCAGGACATTTGTTAGGTAATTGTATGGATCCCGCCCCAAAAAGTCGGCGGAAAAATCGCCGAAATCGGCGACCATGCCAGATGAGGAGCAGACGGGGTCAACGAGGGGGATAACGGACCAGCATTCAACGGCCGGACAGGCACCGAGCCGCGTTGGAATCGCAAGGACCGTTGCGCCGGGCCGGGCCGTTGCAGTACGGGGTTAGCTCCAGCCGGCCCCGGTCAGTATACCTCATCATGCGTGCCGGCTGATACGAGCAAAATGACCTCGTTGTCATCGTGCTTTGCGATCTCAAAGACGATCCGCAGGTCGTAGCCCGCGCTGCACGCCCAAAGTCCAGCGAGATCGCCCTTGAGTTTGTGGCTGGCCAGTCGGTCGTCAAACGCGTCGTCCTGCAACATCACCAATGTGGTGCGGATCGCCGCGAAGGCTCGGCGATCCTTCTTCGCCAAACGCTTCATCGAACGGGAGAATGCCGACGATGGGTGGATCTCGCGCCTCACGGTTCGATCTCGCGCATCAGGCCGTCGATCGATCTCGCGCGTGTCTTGCCAGCGGCAAACTCGGCGCGGGCCTCGCGTGCATCGGCGACGATCTGTTGCCGTCCCCGCTCGGCGAGTCGTCGGCGAACCACATCGACTAAATCAGCCTGCTGATCAATCGGCAGATGCTCAATCGCGTCGAGCACCTCGTCAAAAGTCGTTGATGCCATGGTAAGCTCCTGCCGACACTTTACCGCAAACTCCCGGAGAAACCGAGGAACGTAATGCCGATCAGTGGCCGAGCCGGCAGCGCACCGGTCCTCGAACGACAAGAAGCTTACCCGCCGGCTTGATCCACTGCATTGGCGGGTTATCCGCACTATCCCGTCAGCCCGAGGTCTGCCAAGAGCAACTGCTCCGGCTGAATCGCTTCGCCCTTTTTCAAATCCCACGCCACCTTTCGCAGTTCCCTCACGAATCGATCCCAAGCGTCCGGGGGAACCACATTCCGTTGCGCCGCGATCTGCGTCGACAACCAATCGAACCGTTCCTGCACCGTGGCGTCATCGCGGCCGCTGTCGCGCACATGCGAGATGAACTCGCCGATATCCAGCCGGACTCGAAACTCCTTTTCGGCATCGAACGAGAATGCGAGAAGGTCGATGCCCATGTGCGGATAACCAGTGAGTAAACTGACCGGGGTCACCGATTAGCGGTCCCCCGTTTCCTTGCCGCATTCTCGGGTGGAGGGGGGCTGTCGTCAACGGGGAAATTGCTTGACAAATGTTCGGTTGTTTGAAAAATGTTCGGTCATGAAACTGCTCGAACAGGTCGTCGTCGTGGCGCGGCGGATGCGGCTCGCGGATGCGAGTGTACGGGGCGTGGAAACAGCCGGTCGAACTCTTCACCTGGGGAACCGCAGGTAAACGCGGATGGACGCAGATGAAGAAGGACTTGCATTCCTATCTGCGCTGATCCGCGTTCATCTGCGGTTCCAACTCTCTTTGTCTTCATTCGTGTTGATTCGTGCGGATTCGTGGATTGCCTGATTGGACCGGCTGGGAAAAGTCGTTTTTCCGCCGACTTTTGCGGGGGACGGCGCTATGAATTGGGGTTCCGCGCGCTGCGATTTGCGCGGGGAACGCGTTCTTTGACAAGTGAAGAGGCGGCGAAGCGATTCCCGGAGATTCCCGGCCGGAATGGTGGGGAATGTAGCAAATGTAGCACGCGCGCAAATTCGCCGGCGTCAGGTGTCGACGCCGGCGGCGCGTAAGTCGTGGCCGGGCTTGGTGTTCGGCGGTTTCGCGATCGCGAATGGGATGTGACATCCGATGTAGCATGCTAC
>JBBQQZ010000148.1:0-8822 GCA_038215325.1 Tepidisphaerales bacterium
CGGTAATCGCGACAGCAGCCACGAAGCCTAGTGTGATGCGTTTGCCAATGGTCATTTTCATTTTGAATCCAATCCAATAGATCGTACTGATAGTGTTATGGACGGCCGGGCAAACGCCCGGCAACGTCGTGAAAGCCGCGTTACGCCGCGATACTGAGATCGTCGGTGGAAAGTACCTGGTCGATGTCGAGCAAAATCTTGACCGAGTCTCCGATTTTGCCCATTCCGAGGATGAAATCCGCGTCGCCCGAACCGCCGAGGTTCGGCGATGCTTCGATCTTCTCGGCAGCGATGTCGAGCACTTCTGAAACCCGATCGACGATGATCCCGATGTTCAGTTTTCGACCTGACTGGTTGATTTCGACCACGATGATGCAGGTCTGATCCGTCTTTTCGACCGACTGCATGTCGAACTTGGCGCGAAGATCGACGACCGTAATCACCTGCCCACGCAGGTTGATCACACCCCTGACGTGCGGCAGCGTGCGGGGGACGGCGGTGATGTCCATCAGTCCGATAATCTCGCGGACTTTAAGGATTTGCAGGCCGTACTCCTCCTTGCCGAGCGCGAAGGTGAGGTATTTCCCACCATGCGTGGTCGCCTTGGTCGGGGGGGGAATCGTTGATGTGCTAGAATCGCTCACAGTATCTCCTGGGTTCCGCAGAACCCTTATTGTCCCGACGCTGAAAGAATGATTCCGGGCGCATCGAGGATGAGGCAGACGTTGCCGTCACCGAGGATTGCTCCGCCGGACACGCCGCTGATCGGGCCGAGGCCGTCACCCAGCGATTTGATTACGACTTGCTGTTGTCCAAGAAGCTCGTCCACCATCAGGCTGCATCGCAGCGAGCCGCTTTGCACGATCACCAGGATCGCTTCAGTGGGCTCATCGTGTGTCGGCTGCACGCCGAATAACTGGTGCAGACGCACGACCGGGACCAGATGGTCGCGGACCATGCACATCTCGTCGCGGTCGCGGACCGTCGAGATCTGCCCGGGCTTGGGACGCAGGCTTTGTTCAATGCTGGTGATGGGGATGACGTACCGCTGATCGCCGACGCGCACGACCAGCCCGTCGATCACCGCGAGGGTGAGTGGCAGGCGGATTGTGAAGGTCGATCCGAGCCCTTCCTGGGATTCGATATCGATGCGGCCGCGGAGCGATTCGACGTTGCGGAGCACGACATCCATGCCCACGCCACGCCCGGAAACGTCTGTGACCTTGTCCGCGGTCGAAAGTCCGGCGCACAGGATGAGCTTGAAGATTTCCTGCTCGCTCAATTCCTTGCCGGGGGGGACAATGCCGCGTTCCTGCGCTTTACGCAGGATTTTGGCCTTGTTCAGCCCGCGGCCGTCGTCTTTGATCTCGACGACAACATTGCCGGCCTGGTGGTACGCGCGAAGCCGCACATGACCGCAACGCGGTTTGCCAGCTTTTTCGCGGTCTTCGGGCGATTCAATCCCGTGATCCGCGGCGTTGCGGACCATGTGAACCAGAGGATCGCTGACGGCTTCCACCAGCCCGCGATCCAGCTCGGTTTCCCCGCCGATGATTTCCAGCTCGAATTCCTTGCCGCTCTTGCGGGCCAGATCGCGGGCGAGTCGCGACATCTTCTGGAACACGCCGTGGATGGGCACCATTCGCATGCTCATCGACAGGTCTTGAAGTTCTCGGGCGATCTTGCCCACCTGCGTCAGCTCGCGCACCACGCGATGGCTGGCCGGCACGAGCGATGCGACGTCCTGGCTGACCATCGTCTGTGCGATGACGAGTTCGCCGATCGCGTTGATGAGGCTGTCGAGGCGATCGGTCGAGACTTTGACGACTGAATCGCTCGATGACTGCCCGCTCGCAGCCGGTGCGCCGGTGGGGGCGCTGGCGGGGTCTTGCGATGGGCTGGGCGCCGCTGCCGCAGCGACGGCAGCGGCTTCGGCGGTTGCGGTGTCGCTCGCGGCGATGCCGACGGCTTCGCTGGTGGTCGTGGCGTGTGCGAAGTGGTGCAGCGTTTCCAGCATCGCCGGCAGTGCCGGCTGGATCGGCGGCGTCACGCCGCTGGTCAGCGCCCGGTCGAGCGCGGCGATCATCACCTTCATCAGGTCGACCGCCTTCAACAGCGCATCAATACTGCCTGCGTTAAGCCGCAGCGAGTTGCTCCGCGCCAAGTCCATGAGGTTCTCGACCGCGTGCGCGAGCGACCCGATCTGTCCCAGCCGGATGAAGCCGGCGACGCCTTTAATCGTGTGGAACGCTCGGAACAGAGCGTTGATCGATTCGATGTCGGTGTAGTCCTGGTCCAGCTTCAGGAGCGCCGCCTCGGACGCCTCGACGTGCTCCCCGGCCTCCAGGACGAACTCCGCCACCAGGCTGGAATCGTTCGGATCGATCAAATCCTGCTTCACCGTCACGGGTTGAACCGCCGGCTGCGACGAACCCGGTTCCGGTGGGGCGTCGACGATCGGCGTCTGGGTGATGGGTGCGGGCGTTGACTGGGGGATTCCCTGGAGGATACCGATCAGCTCGGTCGTCATGTCCCCGATTTGCCGCATCGCCGCGTCGGTGTCGGCGATCTCGCTGAGGATCATGCGTTCGACGATCTTCCCCGCGTCGGTCGATACGCTCGCCGCTGCGAGCGTCCAGGGCTCGCTCGTGGGGAGCGCGGCCCGGAACGCTTCAAAGAGCGAATGGATTCTAGCGAGACCCTGCAAGTCGTCTGCACTTGTCGCTACGGTCGCGGCCGCTACGTCTTGGAGGATTCTATCGTGAGCCTGCATCCATAGTTCTCAGTGTTCCGACACAGGCAGGATCGGCAGGATGATCGTCAATAGTTACCGTGCTTGCCATTATTTTAGTTGTAGGACGTGCCATTGCGGCAAACTCCTCCTTTCGTGCCAACACGCCATGCCTCTCCTGCGGCGTTCTGTCCCGTTTTTCCCTCCAACGGGATGGTCGAAGCCCCGATCACATCGCCCACCCCGCGCCCCAAGCCGCTTCGCCCCGCGTAAGTCTCGCCGTCGCGCACCCGCGCCACAACGCCGTTCAGGCCGCCGAGTCCACCCGCGCGCTCCTGCCTCCGGTTCCGGCACTCACGCAACCCCACGGCCGCTTTTTTCAGGGGTTTCATCGATTAAGGAGTGCATCAAGCGATGAAAACCGTTTCATGACCCCTACATTTCGGACGACGCAGCGGCGTTTTTGCCTCTTGGGAAGCGTTTTTCACGCTGAAACGGGATGCCGCAGGCTTGGGGCGGCGTGGGTGGAGAACTTCTGCCTTGACGGTTTCGACGCCCGGAGTCGATAATCAGGATATGGCCCGGTACCGACTGGACATGATGGCGAGTTTGGCGCGACAGATGGCGTTCGCGCCGCTGCACGTCCGCGATACGCAACTCGCGGCCGCTGAGGAGCTTGCGCTTTCGCTCGATCCGACCAAGGCCTACCCGCCCGATTACATCGTCTTCCGCATCACCGGCTATTCGCCGAAGTTGCCCGAAGCCGAACTGTTGACCGGACTGGCGCTCCAGCACGATCTGGGTGTGCTGATCGAGCACGTGTCCGACAGCCTCAAACAGAAAACGACTGACCGATCTGAGCCGGTGCTGACGATTGATGATCTGACGTTGAAATTCAACGTCACCAGCAAAACGATCCAGCGCTGGCGTCGCCGCGGGCTGTCGGCCAGGCGGTTCGTGTTCCCGGACGGCAAACGTCGCGTCGGCTTCCGGCTGACGGTCGTGGAGAAGTTCCTCTCCACGCACAAGGACGCCGTCGAACGCGGAGCGAACTTCTCGCAAGTTGAGGACACGGAGCGCGATCAAATCCTTTCCCGCGCCCGTCGCCTGGCGACGCAATGCCGCTGCTGCACCAACGAGATCTCGCGACGTATCGGGCGGAAGCTCAATCGCTCGCCGCTCACGATCCAGGCGACGATCCGCAAGCACGACGCCGAGCATCCCGACCACGCGATTTTCGCGATGGCACCCCGGCCGATGGACGACACCGAGCGGCTGAAGATCATCGGGATCATTCGGGCGGGCGCGAGCATGCGCGACGCCTCCGAATCCACCGGCCGGCCTCAGACGGCGGTCTACCGCGTGGTGCTGGATGACCGGCTCACACGACTGACCGACCGGCGCGTTAAATTCATCGACGACCCGCTTTATCACCAGGCCGACGCCGAACCGATGTTCGAGCAGATGGTGAAGCAGGAGACGATCGAGGCCGCGGCTTCGGTCGAATCATCCCGCATCCCGACCGACCTTCCGCCTTACCTGCGCGAACTGTATCGCACGCCGCTGCTCACGCGTAGCAAGGAGCGGGCGCTGTTCCTGGCGTTCAACTTCTATAAGTACCAGTTCGTCCACGCCCGCAAAAAGCTGGACCCGGCCAAGGTTCGCACGCGCGAATTGGACGAACTCGAAGCGATCCTGAGCAAAGCCGTCGGGACCAAGAACCAGATCGTGCAGGCGAACCTTCGCCTGGTCGTCAGTGTTGCTAAAAAGCACGTCCGGGCCGGGGTTTCGCTGATGGAACTGGTCAGCGAAGGCAATATCACGCTCATGCGGGCGGTGGAAAGCTTTGACACCCACAAGGGCAACAAGTTCAGCACGTACGCTACGTTGGCGCTGATGAAGGGCTATGCCCGCAGCGTGCCGCAGATGATTGGGCAGACGCGAAAAGCGACGCTCTTGGAATCGATCGGCGAGATGCCTTCGATGCCGTCGCGCTCGATGGACCGGCTGGAAGTGAGCGACGAAGTGCGGTCGCTTTTGTCGCAGTTGGATGATCGCGAACAAATGGTCATCCGCGCCCAGTTCGGCATGTCGTCCGACACCCCGGCCGACGACATCGACGCGCTCGCCAAGGATCTCGGCGTCACCCGCCAGCGCCTCCGCCAGATCGAACGCACCGCCCTCGACAAACTGAAGGCGGCGGCGGGGGTGGGGTGATCAGCGGACGCGCACGATTGATCGAGGGGTCAAACTGGCCAGCGCACTCAGGATCGCCGGGATGAGCGGCTCGATATGTTTGAGCGAGTTGGAAGCTGCTTCAACGATCACCACCGAACACGGAAGCGCGTTTACATTCTGCTCGTACTCGAGCCCCGTATCCTTCGTCACAATCGCCTCGAAACCATCGCCGGCGGCGAGTTTGAGCAATTCCCCGTTCTTGATTCCTTCCCATCTCATGTAGGCGACGGTGTAGACGTCGTGTCCGGGGAATCGATCGCGTATGCGATGCGGCATATTCTCATCGAGTAGGATCTTCATCCTGCCCGTGCCTGTGCGTAGCGAGGCACATCCCGCCTCGCTAGGTCAAGAACGTCCAAGACCTGCTGTCGTTTGACGGTGGGAAAATCAAGCAGGAATTCGTCGATCGAGTACCCCTGTTCGAGTAAATCGAACAGTGATACGACCGGCACACGGGTACCAGCGAAACAGGGCGCGCCGCCTTGAATCTGCGAGTCGATCTTAATCGGCGAAGTCATGGGCAACTCCATCTCCAGTCATTATAGACGGGATGGACACATGAGCACACCTCATTCAAACGGCGGCATCTTCGCGAGTTTGCGCTGGAGGGATCGGCGGTGGATGCCGAGTTTCCGCGCGGCCTGGCTGATGTTGTTGCTGCACTCGGCGAGCACGCGCTGGATGTGTTCCCATTCCACGCGGGCGAGCGTCGGCTGGTTGTCCGGCACTTGCGGAGGCAGTTCGCCATCGCGATCGAACGCGGCGAGGATCTGGTCGGCGTCGGCGGGCTTGGTCAGGTAATCGAGCGCGCCGCGATGTACGGCTTCGACCGCGCTGGCGATCGAACCGAAGCCCGTGAGAATAACCACGTCCATGTCGCTATCGATGGCCGTCAGTTCGTTGAGCAGGTCGAGGCCGGATTTATTCGGCATTTTCAGGTCCAGCACCGCGCGCTGGGGCTTGAAACGCTTGGCAAACTCGATCGCGTCGTCCGGGGTCGGGGCGTCGATCGTCTCGTACCCCCGCGACTGGAACGCACGCACGAGCCGCTTGCGGAAGATCGCGTCGTCATCGCACACCAGGATCTTGGGCAGGCTCTTGTTAATGGGGGGCGTCGCGACCGGCTGAGAAAAAGGGGTTGAATTCATATCGAGCACCTGATTGTTGTTCCGGCGTGTTTCGCCACGCACGTGCGACAGTTTAGCAACCGGCGTATAAAAAGACAAGATGGTCCTGAAATATTGGGCTTATAGGAAAAACCGATTTTTCGCGGTTGTCGCGCCCATTCGCCGGCGGCGCGGGGCGCGTCGCATGTTGCGTGTGGCAAAGGAGTTAGGCGCACCCAACCGCCACGCGCCACAATCCACGCGTCCCCTGCGGCCTGGCAAATCTCTACGCCAGGGGCAGTTCGAGGATCGACTTGGTGCCTTTGCCCGGCTCGCTTTCCATGCTGAACGTGCCACGGAAATTCTCCGCGACCAGTCGCACGAGGAAGAGCCCCAGCCCCATCCCGCGGCCGGGCTCTTTGGTCGTGAAGAACGGGTCGCCGGCGCGCTTCAGCACGTCCGCGGGCATGCCGTGGCCTTGGTCGATGACTTCAAACACGATCGACTCGCGCGTCCGCCGAACGATCATGCGCACCTGCGCATCGGGCGGCGAAGCGTCGATCGCGTTGCGGATCATGACCGTCAGCGACTGCTCGATCGCCGGGCACGGGCACGCGATCGAATCGTCGCCGCCGGTGCCGAGGATTTGCAGGCGTGTTTTTTCGTCGTCGCGCAGGTGTTCGTTCAGCCGGGTCAGCAGTTCGGTCAGCGGCGTGGACAGGGTCGATGGATCGGTCGCCACCTCCACGCGCATGCGGTCGAGGATGAACCGGCAGCGGTCGCATTCGGTGCGGATCAACTGCGCGTCCTCGATCAGGTCCGGCGACGCCGGCAGCTTGGCGATCGCAAGTTCCAGATCCTTCGCCACCACCGCAATCGTCGCCAGCGGCGTCCCCAACTCGTGCGCCGCGCCGGCGGCGAGCGTGGTGAGGGTGGAGAATTTCTCGTGCCGGGCGTTGCGCTCACGAAGCGCGTTGACCTCCACCTCCCGCTCGTTCAGCGACCGATTTACTCGCCCGGAGAAGTACGCCACCAGCGCGCCGATCAGCACCAGGTTGGACCAGAGTCCGAAATGCCGCACCGAGTCGGTCAGTCCGCCGGGGGAAAGCCGATTGATGGGAGGCAGCATGAAAAGCAGGGCATATCCCAGTCCCGCCGCGAAGACGACGATCCACGTCCACCCGCCGCCCAAGGTCGTCACCGCCATCGCGACATGGACGAGATACAGCGTGCTGAATGGGTTGTTCCACCCGCCGGTGAACAGCAGCAGGATCGTCAGCAGTGTCATATCCAGCAGCAGGATGTACAGGATGAGCCAGGTCGGGATCGGCTTATCCTGCGACCACCGCCACAGCGCCACGTTGCTAAGGGCGGTGATGCCGACGATCGTCAATACGGGTAACAGCGGCACGTTCAGCGACAAACCGTGCGCCACGCCGGTCGCGACCAGTTGCCCGACGATCGCCAGCCAGCGCAGGCGCATCAGCCAGATCATCACGATCTTCGGCTCGCGCACGGGCGGAAAGAGCTGGTACAGGCGTTCGGATACCGTGCGGCTGAGATCGGTGGGTTCGTTCACGCCGGGCAGTTTACCCGATGACGGACCGGCGATGGAGACTTGGGCGCACAGTCAGTGAACGATCGAAATGTGCGAATCAGCGCAGCTTGATCGTCTCGCCGCCCACGTTGACCTGCGTTATTTTCTCGACGTTCTGCAATGCCGACGCCGTCACCCACGCGATTTTTGTCGGCGGATCGATGTACCCTACGTGTTGCAGCGTTCGGCGGATGTCCTTCGGTACGTCGACCCACGTAACCGGCGTTTCGACAGTCAGCGGCAGCGTCTGCTTCTCGTCGGAGACCGAGACCGTCAGCCCGTCGGGATTGAACTGGGTATCCCAAAAGAGCAGGTGCAATTTGAGCGGCTGTCCGGCGGGGGATTCGCTGAGAAGAAGTTGGGTGGTGAAGCGATCTGAGATCGCCGGCCCCGACCCATCCCGGCCGCGCGTGACCGAGGCGGTGGGGCTGACGCGGTCGTGAAGCAGATTGGTCAGCCACTGCTTCACCTCCGCCGGCTCCACCCGCGGCACACTCGGCGGCACCGGGGGCGGCTGCATGTACGCCGCCGCGTGCGGGGGCGCTTGCGGCATGTAATTCGGTTCACTCGAGCCGCTGAGCTTCTTGCGCATCAGGAGCACAAACCCCGGCGCCATCAGTACGAACAGGATAATGCCGAAAATAAGGTTGGCGCGCGCTTCGCGAGTCATACCCGCATTGTACGCCACGATCTGGTCAAAGCCGCGCGGACGCAAGAATTGAACGCCGAGGCGCGGAGAACGCAAAGAAATGCAGGTAAGTAGCACGGGCGTCCCGCCCGTGGCGTCATTCACCAGAAGACACGTTCGAGACGAACGTGCTACTGAATTGCGATCGGAAACGCCCGATGAAACCAATCCATACCGAACTCATCCCGCCCGAACGCCAGCAGAACCGCGCGGGCGATGGGGGTCAGATCGGCGTTCGAGCGCAACTGCTCGAAGATCTCATCGGCGTTGGCCCTGACGCTCCAGGCGTCGTGGTGTTCGTCGGCGTGGACTTGGGCATCCACCTCGGCACGGGATCGCGTCGTCCAGGCCATGTAGATCGTCTCCGGATGCCGCAGCCGCATGTCCTCCGCCACCCCCATGCAGACCACCCGCTCGATCTCCGCCGGCGCCAGCGACAGTTCCTCCCGCAACTCTCTACGC
>JBBQQZ010000149.1:0-8818 GCA_038215325.1 Tepidisphaerales bacterium
GGGCGCCGCTTGCGTCGCCCGGTTTCGGGGGTGGGGGGCGACGCATGCGTCGCCCCAACAGGAGATCCCGCGTTCATCACAATTCCTCGTTCATGATCTCGCCGAGCTGCGCGCTGACGGCTTTAACCTGGTCTTCGGTCAGTTTCGGATTGACCATCTTCAGCCGATCGTCGCGACCCTTGACCTTCATCGTCCAGGTCTCGACGCCTTCGACAACCTCAGTGGTTTCGTAAACGAGCAGGCGTTTGCGCATCAAGATCAGCCCGAGCACGAAGCGGAAGTGGAGCTTGTTTTCCTCGGCCGTCTGGGCAAGGCGCTCGAAGAGGCCGACGAGGATTTCGTCGTCGACGAACGGCTTTTTCTTCACCTGGTCCGGCTGCGGCATCACCGCCTGCCAATAGGCGAGCGTGTCGGTCTTGTCGGCCTGTTCCCAGCCTTCGAGCGTGAAATCCAGACGTTCCAGGCCCAGCGGCGTTTCCTTGACCAGCGCCATGAACTTATCGCCGGGCGCGATATCTCGACCGGTGGCGGCGCATTTGCCGCCGGGACGGGAAACGGAGTAGCCGACGGTGGCGTTAGGTTGCTGATTGCCTTTAGCGGGAGCGGCCGTGCTCAAGATGATCCTCCTTGCGGAGGAGACAGGAGCCAGAAGCCAGGAGATAGGAGAAGAACCACTCTTCCTCCTGGCTCCTGGCTTCCGGCTACTGGCTCCATCCCTCACTCTACCACAAAGAACCGCTCATTCGTACCGCCCTGCCCCACCTTGAACCGGATCGGGCGGGTGCATTTGGGGCAGCGGCCTTCGTATTCGGTGCCATCGTTATTGCGGTAGACCCGCTGGTAGACGGAGCAGCATTTGAAGAGAACCGAGAGATACGGGCGCGCTTCGCGCATTTCGGCAGGCGTCGCCTGCGGCTTTAGGGAGGAGATGTCCAGCTTATAGTCGCGCGGATCACTCGGCATGGTGCTACGTCGCCTTGGCGGTGTCGATGGATGACATCAGCGTGTTCACCAGCTTGACGGCGTCCTTCAGCATGTGGGCGCAGTCGGTTTCGTGCTTGGTGCGCATGAACTGGCTGACTTCGGACAGATTGACGCGGACGTTATGGACGGCGCACCGCACGGTCGCGGTCGCGAGTTCGCCGCAGACGGCCAAGTCGCTCAGGAGCCACTTGTTGCTCGTGGAGGCGACCCGATTGGCGATGCGCAGGATCTCCATCGCAGTCTGGCCGATCAAGAGCGGCGTATGCACGCAGTTGGTCAGCGCCTCGGCGGTCTTTTTCTCGTCGGTCAGCTTCTTGGCTTCAGTGTATTTGCGGTACCAGGTCTGGTCGTCCACCATCAATTTCAGCAGCATCTCGCGCGCGTCCGACAGTTCCTTCATCGCCTGCGAATTCTGCTCCGCAAACGCCAGCAAATCCTTCTTGGCGACGGAGTAGTTGAGTACCATCTCCCCCATCGACGCCGCCAGCGCCCCCGCCAGCGCCGCGACCGCGCCCCCGCCGGGCGTCGCCTGCTTCGCCGCAGCGGCGGTGAGAAATTCGTTGATGCTGGCGGTTGGATCGATCATCATTTTCTCTCCACGAATCTGCACGAATCGACACGAATAAAATGCGATGCCGAGTGAGCGTGTCCCACTGTATTTCCATTCGTGTCGATTCGTGCAGATTCGTGGATCCCAATTACTCAGATCCCGTCGATTCGTGCTCGACTTCGTTCAGGTACGTCAGTGCCCGTTCCAGCTCACTCTTCAAATGCCGTACGCGGAGCAGGCTTTTCACGCGAGTCAGCAGTTCGAACTTATTGACCGGCTTCGATACAAAATCGTCCGTCCCGCACTCGGCGGCCTGCTCGATGTCGCCCAGTTCGTTCAATGCGGTGACCATCAGGATCTGTATATCGCGCGTCTTCGGATCGGCCTTCAGTTTCCGGCACACCTGGAAGCCGCTCATGCGCGGCATCATGATATCCAGCAGGATCAAATCCGGGTTGTGCTCTGCCACCTTCTCCAGCGCCTCCACCCCGTCGCCGGCGGTGATGATTTTGACCGGAAGCGATTCGAGGAACGCCTGAAGCAGCTCCACGTTCTGCGCGTTGTCGTCTACGATCATCACCGTCGAGTTTGGCAGGAACGATTCGTTATTCGTCGGCTCCACCTGCGGCGTCGCCTGATTGGTATCGGTCATGTTGCGGTTCCATCCCGTGCCAGGACGGGGCAAAGGTCCTTAATCTGAGCAAACAGCAGCCGGTCGTCGGTCGCGTGCGATCCGATCAGGCGTTCGTTCAACGCGATCAGATCCTCCACACGATCCACGTCCGTCCACTGCTTCCCAATTCCCACGTCAACGACGTGGGTCTTCAGACGATCCGTCGTCTGTGCATACTCCCGACCGCTCGACCACTCGATCCCGCCCACGATTGGAGCAAGATCGACGTCTGTTTTCAGCCCCAGCGCCCAGAATCCGCCGTCCTCGGTTGGCGCGATCGACGCCGCGTGAGCGAGCGTCAGGTCGATCAATCCCGACAGGTGCCCGGCGGGCACGTCTGGGCTGTCGACACCGAAGAAGAGTACGCGTTCGTACTCATCCCGCAATCCCACCGCCGCCCCGGTCAGCCGATCCCCCAGATTACCCGGCGACTGCGCCAGCAGCCCGGCGCGGTCCCCCACCAACTCCCCAAACGCCTCGGCGGCGTCAGGCGGGTCAAAACAGACGATCACGTCGCCTGCCCCAAGCCCGCAAAGCCGATCCACCATATGCAGCAAAAACACCCGCTGCACCTCCGCCGACTCCTCGGCAGACAATCGTGGCTGCAACCGCGTCTTGACGCGCCCCGGCGTCGGAAACTTGGCCATGATCACCAGCGCGAGCGGCAGACGCATCGAGGAAAAGTGTAATCGGGATGCCGGGGTGCGACAAACGGGGGCTTCACCCCCGCTCCCGGTCCACCGGGCGAGGGAGGTGTCAATCGGCCACCGCTTCAACCAACCGCCCAAACAGCGTCATATGCTGCGCATCGACGATCTCCACATCCAGCAACTGGTCCTTGAGCGACAGATCCCCGTCGAACACGACGATCTGATCCCCGCGCGTACGTCCGACGAGTTGGGTCTTGGGCTTGTCCTCCCACGTCGAAGACGTGGGCTTTTTGTTGAACCCCGCGCCCAGTTCCACACCCGTCGACGGTTTCGCGCGACGCGAAACCAGCTTGCTTTCCCCTTCGATCTTCACTTCCAGTGTCTTGCCGACCAGCGCTCGATTGTTCTCGACGCAGACTTCGCCTTGCACTTCGAGCAGGCGGTTGTTGCGCTTTCGTTTCACGTCTTCGGGCACGTCATCTTCAAACCGGTCGATAGCGGTGGTCCCGGGGCGCGGGCTGTATTTGAAGATGAAGCTGTTCTTGAACTTCGCGTAGCGGACGATGTCGCAGCACTGTTCGAATTCGTCGTCGGTTTCAGTCGGGAAGCCGACGATGAAATCCGACGCGATGGCGATATCGGGCATGTAGCCGCGGGCGCGATCGATGAAATCGCGGTATTGTTCGATCGTGTAGCCGCGGTTCATCAGCTTGAGCAGGCGGTTGTTGCCGTGCTGGGCCGGGGCGTGGAGGTAGCGGCAGATGCGCGAGCAGTCCCGCATCGCCATGAGGGCATCGTCGGTGAAATCGCGGGGGAAGCTGGTGACAAAGCGCAGGCGAGGCAGGTCGGGCGTGGCCTCGTGGATCTGGTAGAGCAGATCGGCAAAGCTCGTTTTCTTGCCCGACTCTTCGTAAAAATAGTGGTTGATCGTCTGGCCGAGCAGCGTGACTTCCTTGGCACCGGCGTCGACGAACTTCCTTACCTCATCAATGATATTCCCAGGCGGCCGATGCACCTCCGGGCCGCGGGTGTAGGGGACGACGCAGTAGGTACAGAACTTATTGCACCCGCGCGTGATCCGCACGTACGCCTGCGACAAATCGTCGCCGGGCGATACCGCACGCGACAAATCGAGCATCTCCAATTCGTCTCGCGCCACCTGAAGGGTCGATGAACGCCGGACGGTCTTGCCCATCAGCGCGACCTGGCGGTTACGGAAGTGCTGAGAACTGAGTGCTGAGGACTGAGTGGAGTTTGACTCAGCACTCCGTCCGTTCCCCTCAGTACTTTTCGTCACGCACGCGTTGTGGACCATCCCGGGCAGCTTATCCAGCTCCGCAGGTCCGCAGAGGATATCGACGTGGGGGTTGCGTTTGAAAAGGTCCGTGCCCTCGCGCTCCGCCATGCAGCCGATCACGCCGATCACCAGGTTCGGCTCGTTTTTCTTCCGATCCCGCAATTCCCCGAGACGGCTCCAGACCTTCTGCTCGGCGTGCTCACGTACCGAACAGGTGTTGTAGATGATGACGTCTGCAATCTGGCGGTCTTCGGTCGATTCGTACCCCTGGGCGCGAAGCTGGCTGAGCACGAGCTCCGAATCGAGCACGTTCATCTGGCAACCGAAAGTTTCGAGGTACAGCTTGGGCATCGTTAGTCCCACAGATTACCCGGATTTTGATCGGGAAAGAAGGGTTCACCGCGGAGACGCAGAGAACGCGGAGATCTCGTCGAGGCCGCGAGACCTCTCTGCGCACAATAATTAAATCATTGGAATGCAGAACCAGCCTGACGACGCCCGGGCAATCTCCGCGCCCTCCGCGTCTCCGCGGTGAATCTCTTCAATCTGCGCAATCTGCGAAATCTGCGGTTCAGTCGCCTGCCTATCGAGAGGACTTTCGGTTACACTGTTCCGCTTGCTTCCGCACGTCCGGGGGCAGTTCGAGTGGGATTGTCGGGACCGAAGCCTGCATGTTGATTGCGATCTGGGACACCACTCATCTGTTGATCTGGGCGAGCGTTTCACGCGACGACCTTCAGCCGCAGCCCATCGAGCACGTTCGTACCCTCCTGGGCGATCTGGCCGGCGACGCGCTGTTGCCGGTGAGCGCCGAACAGGTGGCGATCGAGATCGAAGTGCCCGGCCTGGGCAAAATGCCCGTCAACGCTCTGAAACTGAAGCCCGCCGAGGCGGTCGATCTGCTCACCACGCTCCCCGACACCCTGCCGACGACGTGCTCCGATTCGGTCCGCGTCTGGACGATCCTCGCCCGGATTGTCGTTAAGTCGTTGGCTGCGCAGCAGTTCTATCCGTCGATCAAACACCCGTCCGAAGCCTACGGTGCCATCTGGCAGCCCCTGCTGGGCGGGCGATCCGAGGTCGAGAAGGTCGAACGCTTCGCCCACGCCATGCCCGGCGTTTGCCGCGCGATCGCGGAGCTGAAAGAAGTCCACCCGCTGCGGCTCGTCGAAACATTCCTGTCCGAAACGACCGATTCGCTGGTCCGCCGATCCGTCGCCAACGATTCGTTCTTCAACCGCGTCCACCAGCGCCCCGCCGCCACCGACGTGCGGTGGTTGTCGGCCTTGCTCGGCGCATCGCGCGACGCCGAAGGCGAATCGCACGAGTTGCAGCAGTTGTACGATGACGTGCATCTGTGGCTCGCGCCGATCACCGACACCGGCGAGCAGGCGACGATGCGGCTTGGCTTCCTGCTGAGCGAGCCGGCGGAAAACAGCGAACTGTGGCCGGTGGAATTCCGGCTCGTGGGCGACGAAGACGAACCGACCATCCTTACCGCCTCCGAGCTGTGGCGTCAGCAGGCGAGCCCGCTGACCAGCCTTGGCCGCACGATCGCGGAACGGCAAGAGAAATACCTCTCGGAATTGCGCCGGGCGATGGAGTACTTCCCTTCGATCGAACGGGTGATCCATTCGGAACGACCCGTCGGCCTGGAACTGACGCCCGTCGAGGCGTTTGCGTTTATGCGGTCGTGGGGACACAGCCTGGAAGACGCGGCGTTCAGCGTCGATCTGCCGGACTGGGCCTCGCCGGAAGACAGCGAACTGTCCTTGCGGTTATCGATCTCACCGAGCGACGAAATGCCGGAGGAGGACGAAGATCTTTTCGACGCCAGCGCCCGCGGCGAAGCCCGCAACGGCCAGCCGCTGACCGCAGGCGGGCGCGTGGGGCTCGATTCGATCGTTCGCTTCGACTGGCGCGTCGCCATCGGGCAGATGCACCTCACCACCGCCGAGTTTGAAGCACTCGTCAACAAACAATCGCCGCTGGTCAAATTCAAAGACCGCTGGGTGCAGATCGACCTGGAAGCCGCCCGCAAGGCCCAGGAAACGATGGCCAAGAGCGCCACCGGCAAGCTGACTTTGGGCGAAGCCTTCCGCGTCGCCTATGGCCTGGCAGGCGACGACGGCGTGCCCGTCGGCGGACTCAGCGGCGCGGACTGGGTCGGCAGGCTTCTCGACCAAGTCCCCGACGCCAAGCTCCAGGAACTTCCCCAGCCCGTCGATTTCCTCGGCGAACTCCGCCCGTACCAGCTCCGCGGGCTGCAATGGATGGCGTATCTTGATCGCCTGGGCCTCGGGGCGTGCCTGGCCGACGACATGGGTCTGGGTAAGACCATTCAGCTCATTGCGCTGATGCTGATGGAACGGGCCGCTCCGCAACCTCCCTCTCCCTCGGGGGAGAGGGCCGAAGTGAGGGGGGATCTCGCTGAAGAAGCCGGTCCGCCCGCGAGCGTCGAAGCGACGATCTCGACGATCAGCGAAACCGGTACTGCCACAGCTCCTGTCATAACGACCGAGATCGCCCCGCCCGCTGAGCTGCCCCCTCACCCTGACCCTCTCCCCCAAGGGAGAGAGAACAAAAAAATCGGCCCCACGCTTCTCTTCGCCCCGGCGAGCGTCATCGGCAACTGGATGCGCGAGCTCGAGCGGTTCGCCCCGACGCTAAAGGTGCTGGCGCACCACGGCCCGGAGCGCAAGCACGGCGAGGCATTCGCCGAAAACGTCGCCAAGCACGACGTCGTCATCACTGGCTACGCGCTGGCGCATCGCGATCTGGAAGACCTGAAACGCGTGCCCTGGCATCGGGTGGCGCTGGACGAGGCCCAGAAGGTGAAGAACCCCGCGTCCGCCGCCAGCGCGGCGATCCGGGCGATTCCGGCGCGGCGTCGCGTGGCGCTCACGGGTACGCCGATCGAAAATCACCTGTCCGAACTCTGGTCGATCATGGAAGTGCTGAACCCCGGCCTGCTCGGTTCGCCGACGCAGTTCCGCCAGCGGTTCGTCATCCCGGTCGAGAAAATGAACGACCACCGTCGCGGCCAGCTCCTGCGCGAGATGATCCGGCCGTTCGTGCTGCGCCGCACGAAGTCCGACCCGGAAGTGGCCGTCAATCTGCCTGCCAAGATGGAGATGCGCGTCTACACCTCGCTCACGCCCGAACAGGCCGCGATGTACGAACGCATCACCGCCGAGATGCTGGCGAGCGTGGAAAACGCCAGCGGCATCCGTCGCCGCGGGCTGATCCTTGCCGGGCTGACGCGCCTCAAGCAGGTCTGCGATCACCCCGCATTGCTCACCGAGTCCAAGCACATCGACGGGCGTTCCGGCAAGTCCGAGCGACTGGTCGACATGCTTGAAGAAGTGCTCGGCGAAGGCGAGGCCGCGCTGGTTTTCACCCAGTACCGCGAGATGGGCCACCTGCTGGAAGAACTGATCCGCAAACGCCTCGATCACGAACCGCTGTTCCTCCACGGCGGCGTGCCGGTGAAGGACCGCGACACGATGATCGACACGTTCCAGAAGGCCGGAACCAAGCACCGCATCTTCATCCTCAGCCTCCGCGCCGGCGGCCTGGGCCTGAACCTCACCGCCGCCAACCACGTCTTCCACTACGACCGCTGGTGGAACCCCGCCGTCGAAGCGCAGGCGACCGACCGGGCCCACCGCATCGGGCAGAACAAGATCGTGCAGGTGCATAAGTTCGTCAGCATCGGCACGGTCGAAGAACGCATCGACAAACTGCTGGCCGACAAAACCGCGCTGGCGGAAAACATCGTCACCAGCGGCGACCAGTGGCTGACGAATCTGTCGACCGACGATTTGAAGAAGTACCTGGCGCTGTCGTCGGAAGCCGTAGAAGAAGAGTAGTAGCACGGGCGTCCCGCCCGTGTCTTGATCCGAAAGAACGCCACGGGCGAGACGCCCGTGCTACCGAGGAAAGCGAATGGCAGACCCCGAAATCAACCTCGACTTCCTCGACGCCGGCGTCGATCTGCACGCGCTGGACGACCTGACGCACGAAGGCAAACCCACCGTCCTCGACCGCCTGGGCCCGGCGCATTTCCGCAGCAAGGGCTTCTCGTTCATGGGCTTTCTGCAAACGGTCTACGACCACGTCGCCGAGCAAACCCAACGCAACGGCGACGTGCCAGTACAAGAGCCGGTAAAAGAGCCATCGCCGGTGCCGGAGCCAGAGCCATCGCCGGAGCCGGAGAATGCCGATACCGTTGACGCGGCGCAGGTCGATGCCGATCCGCACACGTCTTAGGGTTTCCAAACCGTATACACCGCATCCGTCGCCAGCTTCTCCCCGCCCCGGCCGCGCGGCATGCCGTTTTCGTCGAGCGTGGAAATATCCGGCAGGCTTCTGACAATTCGTCCCAGGTTCACCGTCGCATCGATGTTCTCCACCGTGAACGGGAACTGCCCCAGCGAGCGAATCGTCCCGCCCGGCGCATCGAAACCGTATGGCCGGTCGTCGGTCATCGCTGTGATGAGCACCTTCTTCGATTGGTCGATCGGCTGGTCGTCCAGGCTGGTGACGAGGATGGCAGCGTAGTCGTTCTTGCAGTCGATGCTGATCGCGCCAATCTGGATCGGGCCTGCGGACTTCAGGAAACCGATCGCAGCCTTCGTGCGCGGGGTGTCGATGATCATGAC
>JBBQQZ010000150.1:0-8808 GCA_038215325.1 Tepidisphaerales bacterium
GCCGGGCCGTGCGAGGTGTATATCGAGGGTCTTGTGGACGAAGCGGCGGAGCAGCAGCGAAACGCGAAGCGGCGGGAAGACCTGACCAAGTCGATCGCGGCGATGAAAGGCCGGTTGTCCAATGCCGGGTACATCGCCAAGGCGCCCGCGAACCTCGTGAAGCAGACGCAGGACCAGTTATCCGCGTTGGAGGCGGAACTCAATTCCCTCTCCCTTTAGGGGGAGAGGGTTAGGGTGAGGGGGACGCTCGACATTCGCGGGTCGCTTGCGAGTGTCGGGCGACCCCCTCACCCCGACCCTCTCCCCCGTAGGGAGAGAGAGTAGGAAAAAACATGCTCGACCGAATCACCGAAATGGACCTCGCCGCCGCCCGCTCGGGTCATGCCGCGGCGGTGGCGCGGCTGTTTCGCGAGGCGACCGAGCCGTGCGCCCGGATCATCACCACGATCGTCGGCCGGCGCGATGTCGCTGCCGCGGTGGTCAAGGAACTGCACGTCCGCGCCGCGCGTCAGATCGAAAAATGGTCCACCGTCGAAGAGGCCTCGCGCTGGTTCATGCACCACACGATCATCCTCATCCGCGAGTACCGCAAACCGATCGACTCCTCCAACGACGTCCTCCTCCACGAAGTCGGCGGCCCGGATGTCGTGCAGTATCAGGCGCTCGTCGGAGCGATCCGCAAACTGCCCGACCAGCAGCAGGAGGCATTTCTGCTCACATACGCCCATCGCTGGAACGTGCGGTATTGCTCGATCGCGATGGATTGTTCGACCAAGGCCGTCGAAACCCACCTCACCGAAGCCCGCCGGCAAGTCCAGCCGCTGTGCGGGGAGAGTTTTGATGCCCTGACCGGGTTTCTGCACCAGGTCCACAAGTCGATCCCACTCGAACTTCCCGACGCCCCGAAGGTGATCGTTGCCAAAATCGTCGCGCGTAGAAGCTTCCGAACGCTGACGACCATCGCCGGCTGGCTGCTGATCCTCCTGATCGTCACCGCGATCGTGGCGGCGGTCGTGATCCTGGGACCACGGATTGAAACCTGAGGCGTGCGCTGTAGGGGCGAGGCACGCCTCGCCCGCGATCGTCCGTTCGAGTGCCCGGGCGACGCATGCGTCGCCCCTACAAGCGACACGCCTCCGTCTACGCTATAATCCACCCCAATGCCTCTGACTTACCAAACCACCACGCTCCCCAACGGCCTTACGATCGCCGCCGAGATCAATCCCGACGCGCATTCGTTCGCGGCCGGCTTTTTCGTCAAGACCGGCTCTCGCGATGAGCCGCAGGCGATCAACGGCGTATCGCACTTTCTCGAACACATGATGTTCAAAGGCTCCGACCGCTACACGTGGGAAGACGTCAACCGAATCTTCGACGAGATCGGCGCCCGCTACAACGCCTTCACCAGCCAGGAGATGACCGCCTATTACGCGAACGTCATCCCTGAATTCACCGAGCGCACCATCGAACACCTTTCGCACCTGCTGCGCCCCGCCATTCGCGTGAAGGATTTCGAAACTGAGAAGAACGTCATCCTCGAAGAAATTGCGATGTATCTTGATGATCCGGGGCACGTCATTTACGAAAAGCTAATGGGCATCCACTTCGGCACCCACCCGCTGGGCATGAGCATCCTCGGCCCGGCCGAGTGCATCCAGAAGATGCAGCGGGACGAGATGGCGAACTATTTTGAGACGCGCTACGGCCCGGGCAACACGGTGCTGGCGGTGACGGGACGGCTCGATTTTGACGAGATCGTGAAACTGGCGGTGAAGTATTGCGGTCATTGGAAGCCGCAGGCCGCGCCACGCGACACGCTCGGCCCGACGCTCGCGCCTTCGCGACACGAACTGAAAGACCCGAAACTCAACCGCAAATACACGATGGCGCTGACGACGGGTCCCAGCGCTCAGGACGACCGGCGCTTCGCGGCGCGGGTGCTGTCGGACGTCATCGGCGATTCCGAAGGCAGCCGGCTTTACTGGGCGCTGGTCGACAACGCCGTCGCCGAAGACGCCGACTTCGGCTTCTACCCCCACGACGGCTGCGGCAGTTTCTACCTCTCGCTGGTGACCGATCCGGAGAAGAGCGATCAGGCGTTGGATATCGCGCTCAAGGAATTGCAACGCGTGAAGCAGGACCTGAACGCCGACGAAGTCAACCGCGCCCGCAACAAGATCGCCTCCAGCCTCGTCCTCGGCGGCGAATCCCCGATCGGACGCATGCGGGCGCTGGGCAACCAGTGGATCTATACCGGCGAATACCGCTCGCTGGACGACGACATGAAGGTGCTGCTGAGCGTGACGCCGGAATCACTGAAATCGTTGTTGGACGATTTCCCGTTCGATCCGATGACGATCGTGACGCTGGGCCCAAAGTAGCTGAACGCGTCCCCCGTTTAGCCCGACCGCTTGCGGCCGGTTCCCGCGTCGCACGCGACCCGGCTAGACGAGGACTTTTTTTTCATAAAAATCCGTGGGCGCTGCGCGTTTATCATGACAAATGCGCAGCGCCCGGTTCTTTATGGATCGCGCTCGTCGCGAGCGAACATATGGATGTGTACACGCTACAAATTGCTACAGATTGCTACAACCGGCCAATCTGGCGTGGTTCTCGGACGTGTTCTGTCACGCATCCACCGCCGGAATGGCATAGAATGGAGGACGACTATGAACGGAACCGCTCCCTTCACGCTCAATGACTTGCGCGCCGCCCGTACCACGGGCGCGAAGTTGGCGATGCTGACGTGCTACGACTACACCACCGCCCGCCTGCTCGATGAGGCCGGCGTGCCCATGCTTCTGGTTGGCGATTCCGCGTCCAGCGTCATCCTCGGCCACGCCTCCACGCTCCCGGTCTCGCTCGACTTTCTCATCGAGATCACCGCCGCCGTAAAACGCGGCGCGACGCGAGCGCTGGTCATGGGGGATATGCCTTTCGGGTCGTACCAGGAAGACGACGCGCAAGGCGTGCGCAACGTCGTCCGGATGATCAAAGAGACCAACTGCGACTGCGTGAAACTTGAAGCCGGCGTCAGCAGCACGTCGCTCGTTTCGCGGCTGGCGGATGCGGGTGTCGCGGTGATCGCACACCTGGGATTGCGTCCGCAAGCAGTGGGGTTGATGGGCGGGTACAAGTTTCAGGGTCGCACGCGCGCCGAGGCGGACGCCATCGTTTCCCTGGCTGTGCAATTCTCGCACGCCGGCGCGGCAGGGCTGCTGCTGGAGGCGGTTCCGAACGAGGTGAGTGCAAAGATTGTGCAGGCGACCGACGTTCCCGTCATCGGCTGCGGCGCGGGCGCGGCGTGTCAGGCGCATGTCGTGGTGTTGCAGGATCTTTTGCGTCAAACGCCCCGCCAGCCCAAGTTCGTGCCTAAGGTCGATCTGAGCGCGTCGCTGATAGAAACGGCGCGGTCGTACGTCAACATGATTGAGCGAGGCGCCTATCCCGACGCCGCGCATAGCTACGAGATGCCCGCCGACGAGAAATCGAAATTTCTGGCTGGCGATTAGACCAAAGTTGTAGATTCCGGAGAACCCAATATGAAACCGATCAAACGCGTTCTGTCCATGGCCGTCATCGGCGCCGTAGGCGCACTTACGTTTACCGTCGGATCGTCGCTCGTCAAAGACGTCAGCTTCGCCCGCGCGGAACAGCAGGTGGAGATGGCGAAGGAGCAGTTGCAGACGCTCGACGACCTGTCCAGCGCGTTCAAGAAAGTGAATAAGGCGCTGGAGCAGTCGGTCGTGCATCTGCGGGTCGAGAAGAAAGCCCGCGCCGCCGGCGCGCGAGGGCCTGAGCTGGACGACGAAATGCTCCGCCGATTCTTCGATCGGGACGGCGACGGTGAACCCGACGTCCCCGATCGCGAGTTCTCCCAGCAGGCGACCGGCAGCGGCGTGATCATGGACGTCGCCGGCGATGAAGCGTTCATCGTCACGAACAACCACGTCGTCGACGACGCCGGCAAAATCTCCGTCGTCCTTCAGGACGGCAGGCAGATCGACGACGCGACGCTCGTGGGCACCGACCCGAAGACCGACATCGCGGTGGTGAAGATCAAGGCCCCGCGCCTGATCCCCGCCACCTTCGGCGATAGCGACAGCCTCGAGAAAGGCGACATCATCGTCGCGTTCGGCTCGCCTTTCGGGTACGTCGGCTCGATGAGCCACGGCATCGTCTCGGCGCTGAACCGACAGGCGGGCGTGATCAGCTCGAGCTTCGCATACGAAAACTTCATCCAGGTCGACGCCCCAATCAACCCGGGCAACTCGGGGGGTCCTCTCGTGAACCTGAAAGGCGAAGTGGTCGGCATCAACACCGCCATCGCGTCGCGCTCGGGCAGCTTCTCGGGCGTGGGGTTTGCGGTTCCGTCGAACCAGGTGAAGACCGTCTACGCCTCGCTGAAAGCGAACGGCAAGGTGGTTCGCGGTTACCTGGGCGTGCAGATTTCGGACGTGAAGAACGCCGATCCGCGCATGAAAGATGATATCGAAGCCGTCGGCTTCAAAGGCGAGAACGGCGTTTTCGTGCGGCAGGTGCTGCGCGACAGCCCGGCGTTCAAGATTCTCCAGCCGGGCGACATCATCACAGAGATCAACGGCAAGAGCGTGTCGAACATGAGCGAACTACGCAACCGCATCGCGCTAAGCCCGCCCGGCGAGGAAGTGAAGTTGGTGGTGTGGCGCGACAAGAAGACCGAAACCGTGACCGTGAAACTGGCAGAGCAGCCCGATGATCAGACGCTGCTGACCTCGGCCCGCGAAGCGGCGCCCAACGCCGGCGGCGGGATCGGTGTCAGCCTCAGCAACCCCACCGCCACCGAGTTGGAAGCGGCGGGCCTGTCGTCCGACGCGAAGGGCGCGCTCGTCCGCGCCGTCCGCCCAACCTCCCCCGCCGGCCGAGTCGGAATCCGACCGGGCGATCTGATCACCAGGGTCGGCGACACCGAGGTGACGAACGTCGAAGAAGCCAGCAAAGCGATCAAGGAAGCCGATCTCGCCAAAGGCGTTCGGATCAACCTTCTGAACCGCGAAGGCGAAAAAATGGTGACGATCCGCCAGACGCGGTAGCGAAGAATTCTGAGACGCCGACGCCGCGATCGATGCCACAGGCAACCGCCCTGATCGAAACGGACATGCGAATCGAGCCGGGAATGGAGGACGCGCCGCTCGCGGGCAGGACGCCCACGCCACTTTTGGGGCTACTGCTCGATCAACGTGTCGTAGATCTCTTCGACTTCCTTCGTGCCGATCACGCCCATTTCTTCCAGCGCCAGCAGCGCGGCTTTTTGTTCGGCGGTCTTTTTGTTCGGGCCCCAGGCGCCGTTGAAGCGGCGGCCGTTGACGACGACGGCTACCTCGAAGCATTTGCTGTGATCGGGGCCTTTTTCGTCCAGCAATTCGTAGATCGGCGTGCCGCCGAGCTTTTGCTGGGCGTGTTGCTGGAGCGCGGCCTTGTAGTTGTGCTGTGAGAGGTTGGCGTAGACGGCTTCGACCTTGGGGTTCATGGTCCGCAGGACGTATTCCTTGACCTTCTCGAACCCGCCGTCGAGGTAGATCGCCGCGACGACGCTCTCGTACACCGCCGCCGCGAGAGACGGAGGCATCAGGGCGCGGGAGGCGATGCCCTTGCCGATGATCAGCAGGTCCGCAAGGCCGGTTTCGATTGCGACTTCGGCGCAGATCTTTCGCGAAACCACCGCCGACTTGATCTTGGTCAGATCGCCTTCGAGCAGTTGGGGGAATCGCTTATAGAGTTGTTCGCAGATGATGACGTCGAGCACGGCGTCGCCGAGGAACTCCATGCGTTCGTTGCTGTTCAGGCGGTTGTCAGCGATCGAGGCGTGCGTGAGGGATTCTTTGAGCAGCTCCTGGTTGGTGAATTGGTGACCAAGGACTTCCTGGGCTTTCGCCGCAAACTCTGGGGACATGGGCGTTCTCAGTTCCGCCGCACCGGATCCTCAGCGCGAACAAGGGGGACACGTGTTGAAACGGGGAACGCGGGTTTCATTGATCCGCCCTCTTGCGTCGATTCGTGCGATCGACGCCGGGATCAAGGGAACTCGGGCACCACGGTCATTTTGATCGGCGGCGACATTCGCCTGCCCGACCAGCCCCGGCCGGATCATCGTGGCGAATCAACGGCCCCCCAAGCCCATCTCAACGCTACGGACACAGGACTGCTGCCTTGCAGCGAAGACAAACGTAGCAACCCGCAGGGATTCGGTCAATCCGTGTTTATCGTTCCGACATTTGCGAACCCCCGCCTGTGCTCTTAGATTCGACATTTCGATGGAACAGCAGATGAACACTCATGTCGGTATTGCGTTGCTCGGCTCGGGCGTGGTCGGGCGCGGAGTGATCTCAATTTTGGAGCAGCAAAGCGAGCTGTTGCAGCAGCGGACGGGTTTGGCGTTCGACATCCTGCACGTCGTCTGCCGGGATTTGAAGAAGAACGAAGACCTCGCTGGCAAGTACCCGCTGACCACTGACGCCGCCAAGGCGGTGTCGGATCCGAAGGTTCAGATCGTTGTTGAAGTGATGGGCGGGCTGGGCGCGCACGAGCAGATCGCCGCAGCGATGAAGGCCGGGAAGCACGTCGTCACCGCCAACAAGGCCCTGCTGGCCGCCAGGGGCGCGGAAATCTTCCAACTCGCCAAGCAGCACAAGCGCTGCATCGGCTTTGAAGCCAGTTGCGGCGGCGGGATTCCGATCATCGACGCCCTCACTCGCGGACTGCTCGGCAACCGTATCGACGCGCTGGCGGGCATCATCAACGGAACCTGCAATTTCATTTTGTCGCAGATGTCGCAGAAGCACTGGGGCTACGCCGAAGCACTGAAAGAGGCGCAGCAGCTTGGCTTCGCCGAGGCGGATCCCACGCTGGACGTCTCAGGACGCGACGCAGCGCAGAAGCTGTCGATCCTGGCGTCGCTGGCGTTTAACGTCGCGGTGAGTGAAAGCGATATCTCGGTCACCGGCATCGACACGCTGCAAGGCGACGACATCAAATTCGCCGACGAACTCGGCTACACGATCAAGCTGCTGGCGATCGCGGAGCGCGAAGGTGAGGCGCTGGCGCTTCGCGTGCATCCGACCCTCGTCCACCACGGCGAACTGCTGGCGGACGTGAGCGGCAGTTTTAACGCGATCAGCATTTACGGCCACGCGATCGGCCACCAGTTTTTCTACGGCCGCGGCGCGGGACAGCTTCCGACCGCCAGCGCGGTCGTCGCGGATATCATTGGCGTCGCGCTCGGGATCATCCCCCAAGCTTTCGAGCGCCTGAACATCTACCCCGGCCAGCTCCCCCCCGCCAAGGTGCTGCCCATCGACCAGCTCCGCTCCCGCTACTACCTCCGCGTCACCGCCGCCGACGAACCCGGCGTTTTCGCGCAGATCACCGCGGCGTTGGGGAGGCACAGCATCAGCCTCTCGGGCGTGTACCAGAAGGAAATCGAAGCCGGCACGAGCACCGTCCCGGTCGTCGTCACCACCCACAAGGCCACCGAAGGCGCCATGCAGGCGGCATTGAAAGAGATCGACGCCCTGCCAACGATCCGCGCGAAGACCGTCTGCCTGCGGATCGTGGATTCGCCGGAGGAGTTTGCGTAAACAATCTCGACAGCGCTCCCGAACATCCGATATGATCTGGACATGAGCGTCACGGTCACAGCCCAGGTAAGCAGCGGTCACAGGCTCGAACTCGACGTCCCGCAGTTTCAGGACGGTCAGTTGGTGCGCATCACGATTGAGCCACTCGCGGCCGATGACAAGACCGCGCCGGGCGTTGAAGGAGATCTCGCGGCGTGGTTCGCGACGCTTCCCCCCAACAAGCGAACGCGCGCGCAATGGGACGAATACGACCGACAACTCAGGGCCGAACGTGACGCGTGGGATCGGGATTGATACCTGACGGCACTCATGTTCACGGCGACGTCTCGCTCTTCATCTATGCGATGGAGAAACACGCGGACTTTGGGGCAGTTTGCCAATCGATTCTTCTTCGTGCAAAGCGCGGGCAGATCTCTTTATCAGCGAGTGAACTGGTACTCGTCGAAGCCCTGGTGGTTCCGCTTCGTTCTAGGG
Organism: Tepidisphaerales bacterium; assembly: GCA_038215325.1. Classification (GTDB taxonomy): domain Bacteria; phylum Planctomycetota; class Phycisphaerae; order Tepidisphaerales; family Tepidisphaeraceae; genus BPJO01. Next base: position 8,091 of record JBBQQZ010000150.1, read on the forward strand.
ACACTGCGCTGGTGGACCTTTATCTTCAGTTGTTCAGCGCCTCGTGGATCACGATGGTGCCTGTGAACCGCGCCATACTGATTGCGGCTGCTGAATTGCGTGCCCGAAACGCTGGGCTGCGAACCCCCGACGCGCTCCATGCTGCATCCGCGGCCGCAGTCCCCGGGCGCCGGCTGGTCACCAATGATAGACAACTGGAACGGATGCTCGGCTCCAGCGCCATCCTGATCACAACACTCGCACGCAACTCCTCATGAAATACGCCATCATCATCCCCGACGGTGCCGCCGACGAACCTTGCAAGGAATTTGCCGGGCGCACGCCGCTCGAGGCGTCGCATACGCCGAATATGGATGCGCTGGCGCGCGAGGGCGTGCTGGGCACGGCCAGAACGGTGCCGGACGGGTTTGAGTCGGGATCGGACGTCGCGACGATGTCGCTGCTCGGCTACGACCCCGCGAAGTACCACACCGGCCGCGCACCGCTGGAGGCGGCGGCGCAGAATATTCCGCTGTCGCCGAAAGATTGGGTGTTTCGGTGCAACCTGGTGACCGTGATCGACGGCATAATGAAGGACCACTCCGCCGGCGGGATCAGCGACGAAGAAGCTGCCATCATGATCCGCGACTTGGAGCGCGCCGTTCAACTCCCCGGGTTCGAGTTTCACACCGGCGTATCCTACCGCAACCTGCTCGTCTACCGTGGCGATGAGAGATTC
>JBBQQZ010000151.1:0-8724 GCA_038215325.1 Tepidisphaerales bacterium
CAACGACGCCGGCGACCAGCGCGACCGCGCCGCCCACTGGGCCGGCTTGAGTGAGGGTCGTGTCGTCGATCGTCCCGGCAGCGCTGAATTGCTACCCCGGACATGGGGTACGCTCCACTTCTTGCCGGCGGCAGAGTAGCATTTTGATCCCTGCTGACGATGGTGGACTGGGCTACCCGAGCTTCAGCCGCACGGTGGCGGAACTGCTGTTCCAGGTGTTTGCCGACCGCTACGAACGCGGGAACATTCTGGTGACCAGTAACTTGCCGTTAGACGAATGGGCCGGCGTGTTCCAGGGCGAGCGAATGACCGCCGCGTTGCTAGACCGCTTCACGCACCACTGCACAATCATCGAGATGATTGGCGACATGCTTCGTTGATATCGGCAGGTGCTCAACGGCGTTGCAGGCCGCCAGCATGGCCAGTCCGAGAGGACCAAGAGCGCTCGCCAAAGTAGGTCGAGTTCGGAGCATCTTGGAAATCTCCACCCGCCTGCACCATAAAAAATACATTTCTCTTGCGAGGCTCATTGCCACGAAAATGACCGGCTGGATCAACCCCTCATGCACCAATTGGTCATGCACTACCTCGAAGCCGACCCCATCCCATATGCCTCTTTGAATGGTATAGAATGCGGATTCACCGTCCAAAAACATAGACTACCGGGTAGCACGCATCAGTGGAGCGTAACCGGTCGGAAGGCAGATTGTCACCGCGTCCGGCTCGCTGGACTTACCGTCGTCATCAATCGGCGGAAGAAACACGAACTGAGAGTTCGCCGCCGCAAGGCTGGTCGTCGTGGGCGCGGGAGGCGGTTCAGCGACACAGCCCGGGGCCAGTGCCAGCCGGCGTCATGGTGGCTCTGCTGCAAGCCGAAGCAGATCAGGTCTCTGTCGCGGCGGCGTTTCTTCGTGAGGCGGGCGTCCGGGTCGATCCCATCGAATAAAGCGTCGTCAAAGACAGACTTTCGCTTTCACGCACCGACATCGCTTTTTCAGGCTCATTGCTGGCACCGGCTGTTAGTTGCAACGCTCAATGGACAACATTTTTCGCTCGGCGGTGTATAAAGGTGCGACGAAGGAGATTTGCCGATGACCCCCGTGTTGCCGCTTGCCTCAGGATCATTCTGGACCTTGATGAGCGATTCGATCAGGGCGTCCAGTGCGCTCGAGAATGGGATTTTGCTCTTTTTGGTGTTCTGCTCGATCGTTTCATGGGCGATTGTGATCTGGAAGGTGCGCACTCTGAAGGCGGCCCGACAGGGCAACGCGGCGTTCGGTCAACAGTTTGATAAAGCCGCCGACGCCGCTCAATTGAAGGCCGGTCTTGCCGGCGCAGCGCCTTCGCCAAACGCGCTCGCTTTTTCGGCGGCGATGAAAGCGACGTCGAAGGATTCGTCCGGTCCAGCCACCGCGTCGCAGAGCGCGATGGTGATGGCGATGCAGCACGCCGCCCGAGGCGAGTTCACACGCATGACCCGCGGGATGGACATCCTCGCCTCGATCGCGTCGGCCAGCCCGTTCATCGGTCTGCTCGGAACCGTTCTCGGCATCATGGCGACCTTCCAGGTGCTGGGAAGCGCCAAGAGCGCCAGCCTGAACGTCATCGCTCCCGGCATCGCCGCAGCCTTGATCGCCACTGCCGCCGGGCTGGTCGTCGCGATCCCGGCGGTGTTTTGCTACAACCGCCTGATGGCAGGCATTGATGAACAACAAGAGCAAACCGAAATGTTTATCGAACGCGCCGCCGCCTGGCTGCACGCCCCGGGCGTCCACGCCGACGCCGGGCATATCGAGCACCGACCGCTTGCGGTAGGCTGAGTGATGCGTGAGGAATCGCGTTTCACGGATCAGGTCACTCGCCTTTTGAATCAGTTGGGATACGCGCACAGGAGCAATTCATGGCCATGTCGATGGGCGGCGGGGGAAAAGGCAAACGCCGGCGGGCGATCAGCGACATCAACGTCACGCCGCTGGTGGACGTCATGCTCGTGCTGCTGGTCATTTTCATGATCACTGCGCCGACCTTGAAGGAAGGGTTTTTCGTCGAAATCCCGCAGGCGGATGCGACCCAGCAAATCAACATTGAAGACGCGTTCCAGGTCACCGTCACCGAGGCCGGACTGGTACTCAAGCCCGGTGCTCAGACCGATGACCTGAAATACGACCGCCTCACCGACCTCATTGCCGACCTCGGCAAGTATAAGAAAGAGCAGGACGCCGCGCAAAAGCCGATCACCGTGATGATCGTCGGCGACCGCAACGCGCGTTACGAACGCATCATGCACGTCTGGAACGCCGTCCGAAACGCCGGCATCAGCCAGGTGAGCCTGCAAGTCGATCCAGGCGCACCGGCGGACGTGATCGAGGCGGGTAAGAGTTAAAGCTGTTGCGTGATGACGCGAATCGGAACCAACTATGTCCACCAGCCCAGCATCCACTTCCGACGGCGTGTTGTCGTATGTCATGCAACACAAATTTCGAGCGTTCCTGCTGCTGTCCGTTGCGGCGCATCTGGCGGTGGGCGTGGGGTGGGGCGTGCCGGCGTACGTGCGCGAGCAGCACCGTAAAGAAACCGAACGCAAGGCCGCGCTCGAGGCGACGGAAGACAAAAAACGCGCCGAGGCGCAGATCGACACCGCCAAGAAGGGATCGTTCGACGCCGCGCGTCAGGACGTCATCCGACAACTCCGCAAAACCTTCGACACCCTCGTCCGCGACCTTGCCGACAAGCGTCGCGAGCAATTGTGGACGAGCGTATTGCCAAGCCTCTCCCCGCCTGTCGATGCACTCGCGGCAGCGCTGGGCGATACCTCCGTCACGGAGCACGATCTTCGCAACCTACAGGCGGACCTCAATCGCCAGCTCGTCGAGCGGCTGAACGACCATCTCGCCCGGCTCGTCGCCCAATGGCAGCAGGAAGATTATCTGCATCGCATCGAGACGATCGTCATCCCGGCGATGCAATCCCACTACCGCCAGGCGTTGGATAAATCGGTCGGCCCGGTCCTCCGCGACGCCGGCAGGGCGTTCGTTGGCAAAGACGCCGCCAAGCGCATCGCACTGGCGACGGCGGTCGATCCGTCGCTCGATACGATCGCGAATAAGACGTTCGGCGAGGCCTTCACGGAACACGCCTCGGTGCGGATCGCCGACAAAGCGATCGCGCAGTTGAAGCGGTCGTTGGACGAAACGGTTCCCCACGAAAAAGCATTGATCGACAGCGCCCGCAGCGCGACGCTTCGGTTGTTTGCCGCGAAGCTGCTGGCCGTCAACGACTTCGGTCCCAACTGCACGGGAAAGCTGAAAGAGATCACCGGCGCGACACCGCCTCAACCTGAAGATACCGAAGCCGTCGCATCGGGTTCGGCGTTTGTCACGTCGGTTTCGCCGGCGATGACGGACAAGATCATCGCGGTGGCGAAGGACGATTCGTTCGATGCCAAGCTGCTGGAAAAAGTGATCCCGGCGGCGATGAGTCAGCGCGACGAGGACATCCAGTACCGCGTCGAAACCATGGCCGCCAACGCGGCGGCGGGACGGACCGTCTCGGGATTGGACGGTTTAACCAACACGGATTTCACGCAAATGCGCGAATCGGCGCTCACCCGATCGACCGACATCAGCACCATGCAGTCCGCGATCGATCAAGGGATCGCGACCACGTTGCCCGCAACCTTGCCTGAAGGCGCGCCCGGCACCCAGCCGGCCGTCGACCCGATCCTCGAAGCCGCAATGGCCGACGTGTGGGACGCGCTGAAGAAGGACTACAACGCCATCGTCAAAGACCGCATCACTTCCGAGCGCGATACCGTTCTTTGGCAATACGTGAAGAGCATTGCCGACCCGGACGTCGAAAAGTTCACGCGCGACCTGCTCAATCCGGCCAAAAGCCGCGCCGAGATTGAACAGGCGCGGATTGCGCTGAGCGTACGGTTCGTTCAACTTGTGCGCGAGGCGCTGGAGATCGAAATCGCACGCACGATGGCGGACGAACTCGTGAAGAAGATAGAAGGCGAAGGCGGGGACAAAATCGCCGAGGCTTACGCCGACTCATTGAAAAAAACCGTCGGCGACGCGCTCACCACGTCGATCAATGACGGTGCCGCCGGCGAGAAAAAATCGACCGAGCAGGCGCAGGCAGACCTGAAGAAATCGCTCGACGAAATCGGAACCCTCGCAACAGCCGACTTGAAGGTCGTGACTTCCATCCGGGACCGGTTTAACAAGAATAAAAAGGAACCGCTCGGCGATGCCCCGGCGACACTCTCGTCGCTCGCTCCGCCAATGACCGTAGCGGGTGACGCGGTCGCGAAGGCGTCGGGTGCAGGTGTGTTCCGCCTGGCCGAGACGAAACCGAAACTGGAGGCGGTCGTCAACGAGGCGAAGGCCGTTGCCGAGTCGCTCGAAGCGATGGAAAAAATGACAGTCGCGGCGGACATCGGAAAGGCGTCGGGCGCGCCACACGCGGGGCTAACGCGTCTGAGCAAGGCGATTAAGGACGCCCAGACCGCGCTGACCGCCGAAGCGGTCGAAGCGATGCGGGAATACGCCAGTGCCGCGAAAACCGCGCTCACCGGCGCGACGACCCAGCCGGCCGGTGAAACCACGAGCGCAACGGAAGCCGGCCCGGAGAGCGACGCCGGGGCGGCCAAGGCGATCAATGACGAACTGAACAAGCAAATCGCCGCTGGCGGCGCGGTGGCGGCGGCGGGGGACGTGATGGACGCGTTCGACGAGCAACTCCGACGCGCGGGTCTCGCCAAAACGCAGGTGGCCGATGACGTGAAAGACCGTGTCGCCGAAGCGGTGAAGAACAAAGTCGCGGACACGACCAAAACCGGATCGCCAGACACGTCGGCACCGGCTGCGCCCCCAAGCGGCGCTAGCGCCGGCGAGATCGCGATCGCCGGGACCGCCAAGGCCGGAGCGTTGAAAGAGGCGGATAAGGCGGCGGGGACGCCTTCCTCCGGGATCGTCGAGAAAGTTCAAAAGCGCACCGAGGAAGTCATTTCTTCCGGCGTCAAACAAAGCGTCGCCGGCGGCGTGCCATCGAAGGACGCGGTCGCCAATGCGGTGAAATCCGTTGCCGGACCAGACAAGCCGACAAAAGATTTTCGCGGTGAGTTATCCGAAATGGAACGCGCCGCTCAAACCGGCCACGGCGGCGTGCTGAACGGCGGCGGTTCGGGAACGACGGTAGCCGAACTCCGCGGCAAGTGGTTAGGCGACGGTAACGGTGCTTTGGCTGCGGGGGAGGGCTCGATGGAAGGCGCCGGGATCGGCAATGCGGGGGAGACCGCAAGCGGCTCGGGCAGCGCGAACGCCGGTGGTGCCGGCGCGGCTGGCGCGGGCACAACTGGCGCGGGCGCGGCTGCGGGTGGGGCCGGCGCGGGATCAGGCCGCGGCACGGGGACGGGATCGGGAAGTGGCGGAAGCGGTTCGGGTTCAGCTGCGGTCACGGGATTGCCCGGCGGCAACGCCAATGACGGTCGAAACACGGTCCGCACCAGTCAGCAAAAGATCGACGAAGAACGCTACGCAAAAACCGCCGGGCAAATCGCCGGTCGTGGAAACGTGCGGGGCGATCCGTGGGATCGCGCTGCTGCAACGGGCGATGCCCGCCGCGATCGAGACGACCGCGCGCTCGCCGCGGCCATGGTCGTCGGTTCGGCGCTTCCGCCAAATCTCGAAGTGAAAGGCGGAGAACCGTACACACCCGCGTTTCAAACCATCCGCTTCATGCCCGTTTCCTATCTCACGCGCCCTTTCAAAATCGACGGCGACTTCAAGAAGTGGGAGGACATTCCGGCCTTCGACCTGTTGCCCGAAATGACCGGTGCAGGCGCGAAGGTGGAGAACCCCAAGATCGCCGAGTCAATCAAGGGCCGAATGGCGTGGGACGGCGGGGGGATCTTCTTCATGTTCGACGTGGTCGATGCGAACGGAAAACTGGATCTCGCACCCGGCGCGGACAACTTCTTCATGGCCGACGTGGTTGAGGTGTGGATTGATACGCTCAATCTCAAGGAACGCCGTCGCGCCCGCGGCGCGGGTCAGCAGTTCTGGGCATGGCCTTTCGGTTCGGCAACGAACGCCGACGCCCCAGGCGGCGAGTCGATCAAAGACCGCACCACCGCGTACATGAAATTCGCCATGACTCCCGCGCAGATGCAGCGGGCCGCCCAGAAAACGCCGGACGGGTACCGGATCGAGTTCCGGCTGCCCGTCGAACGATTGCGAGACCCGCAACTGGTCGCCGGAAAAATTCTCGGTCTGAATATGACGATCGAAACCGGCGGGGGCGTGCATTATTACTGGTCGAGCAGCAAAGCGATCGAGACCTTCGAACGCCCCGACACCTGGGGCGACGCCCTGCTGGCCGGCAGCGACGGAAAGCTGGAAATCCCCAAAGCGCTCAGCAGCGAAACCGTCGGGGCGAAAACGGACGAAACGATGACCACGTTCATCATCGGCCAACCGCTTCGCCTGCGTGTGACCGATCGCGACATGGACTTGAACGACCGCTTCCGCGACAAAGTCTCGGTCACCGTCCGCAACTCCGCCGGGGAAAGTGAAGTCGCGATTCTCGAAGAAACCGGCCCGAGCACCGGTATTTTCGAAGGCGCCGTGAGAACCATGCTCAGCATCGGCGAACGCATCCCCGCCTCACTCGGCGTGACCGAAGGCGAATCGATCACCGTCACCTACATCGATCAGGCTCGCGCCAATGGCGCGCGCAACGCCGAACTCATCTATAAAGTGAAACCGGCAACGGTCGTGACCGGGAAGTGAACGACGAATATCTCGTGCTCTGTATTGGCCGCGCGCTCGATTTCGCGCCGACGCGTCTGGTGGTGACGAGCAGCCCGAGACTATGTGCATTGAGCCGTTCAAGGAAATCAAGCTCGATCCTCGTGCGGTCGCAGAATAGAGTTACGCGAATCCGTTCGATCGCGTGGCGACCGAATCGCGTAAGGACGGCGCAGGATTGGCCTAAAACCATCGCAGCACCGACGCATCGAAGCCCTACCTGCTTCAAGTGCTGCTGGGCGGTGGAAACGCCAAATGACTTGGCCCTGGCGTTTCGGTCCTCCTCGTTAAAAAGATCCGACATAACGTCGTCTGCCCCTCGATCCGGCACCCCGCGTCCTACCTCCCGCGACGATCCGCCGCGATCATCGGCTTAACAGAATTTCTCCCGAAGCGTCACGGACCGAAAATTTCATAACCTATTTCCTTGCAGATACTTATGCGTCCGCTTCGGGTTATCGCGTGCGTTCTAAAAAAGAATTTTATTGACAATCATAACGCTTGCATTAGATTATCAGAACGTCCGTGACATCTCGAATTGGTTGGCGATGAGGATCAGCAATGGCGGTAACACTTAAGGAGATTGCGAAAGCGACCGGGGTCAGCTTCCCCACGGTCAGCCACGTGCTGAATCCTAATAGTTCGCGCCACAACGCCTACAGCCTGAAAACCCGCGAGCGCATCCTCCGCGTCGCAACACAGATGGGATACCGACCCAACCAGGCGGCCCAGACCATGGCGACAGGCCGATTCGGCAGCATCGCGCTCCTGACCACCACCACCGACGCACGCAGCTATCTGCCTGAGGAATTGCTAAACGGCATCCAGCAGGCCGCATCGGCGCGGGATCTGTCGCTCGTCCTGGCGCGGCTTCCCGATGAACGCCTGACCAGCGAGCAGGTGCTTCCTAAGATTCTCCGCCAGACCATGACCGACGGACTGCTCATCGACTACACCGATCACGTCCCCCAGGCGCTGCGAGACATGATCGTCCGGTACAACATTCCGTCGATCTGGATCAACGTGAAGCAGGCGGTTGATGCGATCCACCCCGACGATATGGCCGCCGCGAGGCTCGCGACCAGAAAACTGGTCGAACTCGGGCATCGCCGCATCGCCTATGCGGATTTCGCATACGACTCGGAAGTCACCGACGAACACTACAGCTACACCGACCGCCGCGCCGGATACATCGCGGTGATGCGCGAAGCCGGCCTCCAGCCGCACTTCCTAACCCGGTCGCTCGTCGGGAAAAATTCGCTGCTGCTGAACGAAGCCCACGCGGTGCTGTCGCAGGCGGATCGACCGACCGCGATCGTCACCTATTCCGGCTTCACGCTCAGCCCGCTGCTGGTCGCCGCCATGATTCGGGGCATCTCGGTCCCACGCGATTTGTCACTCGTGACCTTTTCCGATCGCAAATACGCTGATGTCGCCGGCGTGGACGTCACCACCATCCTGCTCGGCCGAGAGGAACTGGGCGCCAAGGCGGTGGACATGCTCGAACAAAAAATCGCCGCCCCCCGCCTGCCCATCCCGGCATGCTCGGTCGGCGTTGAGTGGAACGCGGGGACGACAGTGGCGAGTGTTTAAGAAGATCAGTCGAACACCGCTTCGGGCGTGTGGCCCGAGCGGAGAATAACTACGGAGGCAAGTGATGCGAACTGTGAAATCGAATCGTGTTTTAATTGCGTTGGCGTGTGCGGGCGTGGTGACGCTGGCAAGCGCCGGCCCCGCGCTGGCGGCACCGCTTTATTGGGATGGCACCACCACCGGCTGGGATGCGGTCGCCAGTTGGTCCACGGTCAGCGGCGCAACCACGCCCAACCCGTTGGCTGTCCCCGGTGCCGCTGATGATGCGATCTTTAACATCACCACTCTCAATACCATTCAAACGGTCAACCTCAATGCC